>JAJDNM010000019.1 GCA_022340665.1 Acidobacteriota bacterium
GCTCGGGCCCTTCGGGCCCTCGGTCGGAATGACAAAAGAAGAAGAGACCCTTCGCTCGGCCGGAATGCCACACCCTCCAGGTGTCATTCCGAGCGAGGCCGCGGAGCGGCCGAGTCGAGGAATCTATGGCTCTCCGGAATCGCGCTCCTGTCTTTCCCACAGATTCCTCCGCTCGGGCCCTTCGGGCCCTCGGTCGGAATGACAAAAGAAGAAGAGACCATTCGCTCGGTCGGAATGACAAAAAAAGACCTAAGAGGGCACTCGCTCGGTCGGAATGACAAAAGGGGGTGTTTCACTCACTCAGTCGAAATGACACGGGGGTTTGCTGCTTTGACCTGGGGTTCGCCTCGGCCCGTTCCTCCGACGTTCTCGCGTTTTTCCAGGTCGAGGCGCCATTGCAGCGCCGCCTGCCTTATCTTCCACGCGCAGTCACGGATGATGCCGTCGAGCAGGATGCACCCATCGTGTTCGCACTTTTCGCTCTGGGAATCCGCGAGGGTGATCAGCTCGTCCGATAGCCGCAATGCATCTGACACGTGGTCGTAACAATCCAAAAGGGTTCTCCGTTTCAGTCGCGTGAGACACGGATCGACCGTTGAGAAACCCTTTGCAATGCGCATGCCAGAAAATCAGAGAATTTCGATTCGCGGCGCAATCGCCCAAGAATCAACGACTTGAGAAAAATCGGCGGTCGATCGGCACTCGTCCCATGTGTCTCAGATTTTTCTCGGGAAGAACGGCCCGGACGTCCGCCGCCCATGATTATCTCAGGGGCATTACCAACCATTTCCAGTGATGTCGCTTCCCTTCAATCACTTGCAATTCTATCCGCGTCTGGACGCATTCCGTGAATCTGTCTCTTAGAGGTCAGTGAGACAACGAGACAATGAGACAAATATTTACATTTCCGTGACCCGAATCACTGAATGCTCATACGCTCAAACAAGAAAATCGTTCCGATGAATTGCGGTTGCACGCGCTCCCCTGATCGAGTTTCACGCCCGAACCCGGGAACGCATCCAAGCCGCACGAAGGAGGGCATCATGGAAGGACAGCGGGAGGGCGAGAATCGTCGGCATCGACAGTGGGTCGTTGTCGGCCTGCTCGCGATAACCATAGGAATTGCGCACACCGGTAAAGCCCAGGTCACCTCGCGGTCCGCTCGACGGCGAGTCGTCTCGGGCGGGAATCCGATAACACTCGCGGTGACGACTGACCGCCCGGCGTACTCCACCGGTGACACGATTCATGTCACTGCGGTCGCACAATACGGTGACGGATCAGCCGTGGAATCAGTCAAGAGGACAAGAATCGAAATCAAAGACGGTGCCGGATGGCGCGTCGCGCGCGGCAGCCTCGAGAATCAAAGCTCCGGCACGTTCACCTACGCCTACGCTACGAGCACCAACGCCACGGTCGGCTCCTGGCAGGTCGAAGTGGAGATCGAGGACACGGAGCGCAACAAAAAGGCAGAGGAGGTGGTCGTCCAGGTGACGGCGGGCACCGTGCCCTGCGGCGATGCCGATGGTGACGGCTACAACGATGCGTCCTGCGGCGGAACCGATTGCAACGATTCCGACCCTTCCATTCACCCGGGAGCCGAGGAGATCTGTGGCGACGGCATCGACCAGGACTGCTCCGGCGCCGATCTCGAGTGTCCGCCGCCGTGCGGCGACGCCGACGGTGACGGCTACAACGATGCATCCTGCGGCGGCAACGATTGCAACGACTCCGACCCGTCCATCCACCCGGGGGCGGAAGACATCTGTGGAGACGGTATCGACCAGGACTGTTCGGGAGCTGATCTGGACTGCGGTCCGCCGTGCGGGGACGCCGACGGAGACGGGTACGAAGATGCCGCTTGCGGCGGCACCGACTGCAACGACAGCGATCCGCTCATTCACCCCGGTGCGGCGGAAACCTGCGGCGACGGCGTCGATCAGGATTGCTCCGGCGCCGACCTTTCCTGCGACGAGCCCCACGCAGGCCTGTCGTGGGCCGGTCCCGAGACCTGCCTGCAGTGCCACCAGTCCGAGGCCCTCCAGGTCCACGGTTCGGTGATGTACCAGTGGAAGGGCGAGACCCCGGACATGGTCAACGGCGGACCGCCTCAGGGCAAGATCGCAGGTGGAGTCAACAGCTACTGCATCAACATCCTCGGCAACTGGAACGTGTGCGGCAACTGCCACATCGGGCTCGGCGCAGAACCGAACGATGAAGCGACGCCGGAGGAGCTGGCGAATATCGACTGCATGATCTGCCACCAACAGGCGTACCGCCGCAAAAAGGTCGACGGCACCTTCGTACCGGACACCGACAACATGGCGATCAGCATGGACGAAGCGGCACGGACGGTGCACCGGCCGGTACGCTCGACCTGCCTCCAGTGTCACGCCAAAGCCGGCGGAGGTGATGCGGTGAAACGCGGCGATCTCACCCTGGCCCAGGGCAGCACCACCGATTTCGAGTTCGACGTCCACATGGCCACCACCGGCGCCAATCTCGAGTGCCAGGCCTGCCACACCTTCACCGAGCACCGGGTCGCCGGAAAGGGCTCTGATCTTCGGCCCACGGATTCCGCAGCGATCCTGGAATGTGCCAACTGTCACGCGGACATGGCCTCAGGCGAGCACGAAGGGGAGTCAATTGACCGGCATACGGACAGAGTCGCCTGTCAAACCTGTCATATTCCGACCTACGCCAAGGACGCCAGCGACAGTGAGGCGACCGAGGCCACCGAGGTCCACCGGACGTGGCTCGGCACCCACAGCACGAGCGCGCCCTTCCACCCGATCATGGACAAGGCGAACGATCTGGTGCCCGAGTACCGCTTCTGGAACCGTCTCAGCGACAACTACCTGCTCGGCGACGTGGCGACGGTGGACTCGCACACCGGCAGGTACCCTACCTCGCGTCCACTCGGAGACGTCGCTGATGCCGACGCCAAGCTGTACGCCTTCAAGTACAAGACCGCTCTGCAGCCGATCACCAACGACACCAGCCAACTGATCGCACTGGATACGAGTGTCTTCTTCGCGACTTCTGATGCCGATGCGGCGACCAGGCAGGGCCTGGCAAACATGGGTCTCTCGACCGAGACGGCATACTCGTGGGTCGAGACCGACACCTATCAGATGCTCAACCACCAGGTCAGTCCGTCGGGCCAGGCGCTGCAGTGCAACGACTGCCACGGCAGCACCAGCCGCATGGACCTGCAGGGCGAGCTCGGATACGGCCTGAAGGCGTCGACGTCGGTGCTCTGCGTTCAGTGCCACGAGCGCAAATCCTCGGAAGGTTTCACCAAGACCCACGAAAAACACGTCAAGGACAAGAGGTACGACTGTTCCTGGTGCCACCAGTTCAGCCGGCCCGAGCGAGGCCTGCGAATGCCGTAAACCAACGTGCGGTCATGATCGACAGGGCCGGCCCGGAGGGGTCGGCCTTTTTTTGCCCAACCGCCCGCCCGATTCTCGATGCTGGATGCTCGATCCGCACGCCCGCCCGATTCTCGATGCTGGATGCTGGATGCTCGATCCGCCCGCCCGCCCGATGTTGGATGTTGGATGGTGGATGTTCGATGTTTGATATTTGATATTGGATATTGGATAGGCGATTCGCCCCACACCCATGGCGTTGTCATTCCGAGCGAGGCCGGAGGCGACACCCCCCGTTGTCATCCCGACCGAGGGCCCGAAGGGCCCGAGCGGAGGGATCTATGGGGCGGGCGTGGGCTGAAGCGCGCTCCTGCATTGCCCAAAGATTTCTCCGCTCGCTCTCTACGTTCGCTCGGTCGAAATGACAGAAGAAAAAAGAGGCCGTTCGCTCGGTCGAAATGACAAACGGAGGTGTTTTCACTCGCTCGGTCGGAATGACAGACGGAAGATCGAACCAGGTGGCGGAGGTTCAGGGAGTCAGCATCTGGTCGAGGAAACGGTAGAGAGTGGCCCGCGAGACCTCGAGCACCTTGGCCGCCTCGCTCTTGTTGCCGCCGGTTTTGTCCAGGGCCGCGACCACCGCTTCTTTGGTCAGCCCCTTGCGGCGGCCGACCTTCGACGCCGCGTGCACGCTGGTCAGCCGGATGTTCGGCGGCAGGTGCTCAACGCGGAGCACGTCGCCCTTGCATTTGATCCACGCGAACTGGAGCACGTTCTGCAGCTCGCGCACGTTGCCCGGCCAGCTGAAGGCCCTGAACACCTCGAGCACCTCGTCCGATATCGTGACCCGGCGCCCGCCTTCCGTAGCGGACGACCTCGCCAGGAAATGCTCCGCAAGCAGGGGAATGTCGTCGGACCGTTCTCTGAGCGGCGGAATCACGATGGGTACGACGCACAGGCGATAGAAAAGATCCTCGCGGAAACGGCCGGCGCGCACCTCTTCCTCGAGGTTCTTGTTGGTGGCGCACAGCACCCGCGCATCGACAGCTTTGGTGGTATCGCTGCCGACCGGCTCGAAGGTGCCCTCCTGGAGAACCCGCAGGAGCTTCACCTGAATGGCCGGCGCGAGCTCCGCCACCTCGTCGAGGAAGATCGTGCCGCCGTCGGCGAGCTCGAATCTCCCCTTGCGATCCCTGACCGAGCCGGTATACGCGCCCTTGACGTGGCCGAAGAGCTCGCTCTCGAGGAGACCTTCCGGCAGAGCGGCGCAGTTCACGGTGACGAAATTTCTGTCGGCCCGCTGACCGTGATCGTGGATGGCGCGGGCAACCAGCTCCTTGCCGACGCCACTCTCACCGAGGATGGCGACCGGAACGTCGACCTCCGCGACCTCGCGAATACTCTCGAACAAGTCGAACATCGCCTGCGTGTTGCCGACAATGCCGGCAAAGATGCCTTCGCCGCGCATGGCTTCCCGCAGGCCATTGAGCTCGGTGATGTCCTCGAGAATCACGATCGCCAGACGCCCGTCCTTTCGATCGAGTGGCCTGGCCGAGATCATCAGGGTCAGCTCCCGAACTTCGCCGTCGGCTTGAAATTCGAACTGGCAGCGACGGCGATCGACCTTTCCTCCATCCAGCGCCTCGTCAATGGTCGGCCGCAGCTGGCATGTGATGCACTCGTCGAGCGTGCCGCAAGAGTTTGGTTGCTCGATGGCGCGGGGGCAATCCAGGGCGTCCCCCGGGCACACGTCGATGATCGTCTCCCTGGCGCCCGCGAAATCCCTCTCCAGTGCACGGTTGACCATGCGGATCTTCTGATCGCTGTCAACGACCATCACCGGCGCGGGGATGGTCTCGAAGAGCGAGTTGAGAAACTCGCTCTCCTCGGCCAGCTCTCGGCGGGCTTCGGCCACCTTCTGGTCGAACTCGTGCTTGCTGGTGCCGATCTCGATGGCGATACGTAGGTCCGATTCGTCGAACGGCTTGAGAATGTAGCCGAACGGGCCGACCAGCTTGGCCCGGGTGAGCGTCTCGTCGTCGGCGAAGGCGGTGAGGAAGACCACCGGAATATCGAGGCGCTGGTGAATCTCCTCGGCCGCGGTGATGCCGTCGATCTCGCCGTCCAGACGTATATCCATCAGCACGAGATCCGGGTGATGCTGCTCGGCGAGGGAGATCGCCTCCTCACCAGAGGTGGCCCATCCTGCGACCTGGTGCCCGATTCTGGCGATCGAGCTTTGAATATCCTGCGCAACGACACCCTCGTCCTCGACCACGAGAATGCTGTGTCGGGTCATCGGGACCACCCGCGTTGACTTGAGACAATTCTGCTCGTCATCGGCCGGGCACGACGACACACCACCTGCATCAAAGGCCTTTCCGCACAACACGTGACATGAACGATACGTTTGCTGTACATTCGCGACACATGATTATACCCGGAACCTGCGTTGCCGCCTTGCCGTCGGCCCCTGGATGACGGAAAAAATCCTCATCCTCGAGGACGAGAGCATCACCGCTCTCCACCTCCGCTCCCTTCTCGAGGGTTGGGGCTACGCGGTTACGGCAGTTCTCGACACGGCCGACGGCATTACGGATGTCATCGATAAGGATCTCCCGGACCTGGTGTTGATGGACATCCGCTTGAAGGGTGAAACCGACGGCATCGAGGCCGCCCGCCTCATCCACGATCGATTCGGTATCCCCGTGGTCTTCCTCTCCGCGCATAACGATGATGCGACCCGACGAAGGGTCGAACAGAGCTCCGCCTACCGCCTCGTCGTCAAGCCGTTCGAAAGCCAGGAACTGTACGTCGCGGTCAAGGCTGCCCTGCACAGAAAGTGCATCGAACAGGCCTTGTCACAGGATGCTGCGGGTGCGCCGCCCGAGCTGCCGCGTCTCGGTGATGCGGTGATGGCCACCGATGCCCAGGGACGAATCCTCTACATGAACGAGCGGGCGGAGAAACTGACCGGCTGGGAGGATCTCGACGCGTTCGAGCACGAGGCGACCGACGTGATTCGTTTGAATCTTGCGGACGACGGCAGCCTCGTCGAACATCCGGTATCGAGCATCCTCAACGATCCCCACGCCAGCGACAGGCAGCTCGACTCGATCCTGACCTCGAAAACGGGTGCGCATCATCCGATCAGGTACCAGGTGAGTTCGATCCGGGACTCGTCGGGAGAGTCACTCGGCGCGGTAGTCACAATTCGCCGGCGGCGAGAACTTCGGTTGGACGCCGCCGGTGCGTCCGGCGATGGTCTGTTCGATCCCGCCACCGGACTCGTAACCCGAGACATCCTCGTCGACTACCTCGATACCGCAATCGCCCGCGCCCGAAGCCGTCAGACGATGGTCGGCATCTTTCTGGCGCGCTTTGATGATTTCGCCAGACTCTCCACCGAGCTCGGCCAGGAGGCCACCAACGAACTGCTCGCGTCGGCGGCATTTCGCCTTTGCGACTCGGTGCGCACCTCCGACTCGGTGGCTCGAATTCGCGAAGATATGTTCGCGGTCATCCAGCCCGACCTCGAACATGCCGAAGGGGCAGTCATTCTGGGTGACAAGCTGGTCCGCCTTTTCCGGGAGCCATTCGACCTCGGAGCCCGGGAGATCACGGCCACCGCCAGTATTGGGTCCGCGATCTATCCAGTCGACAGCAAGGACCCGAACGAGCTGCTGGGCAATGCAGAGGCGGCCGCCGACCGGACCGGCGGGCGCGACCAGCTCCGCTTCTACAGCAGCAAGATCGACTCGATGATCGCCGAGGAACGGGATCTGGGCGTCGATCTCGACCGTGCAATTCAAGACAGCCAGTTCGAGATCCTCTTTCAGCCCTTGTTCGACCTTTCGTCCGAGAGAGTCGTGGGTGTGGAAGCTCGGGTGCAATGGAACCATCCCGAGCAAGGCGCCATCCCCGCTGAATCGTTTCTGCCGGTGGCCGAGCGCCACGGAGTGTCGCGATCTATCACCGAATGGACTCTTAGTGAGGTATTGAATCAAGGCGTCACGCTGCAAACCATCTCTCCGAACATCAGGATATGCCTTCCGCTCACCGGATCCGAGATTCGGCGACGGGGCCTGGTATCGCTGCTGCTCGGAATCCTCACGGACACCGGAATCGAGGCACGTCATCTCTCCCTCGAATTGAACGAGGATGTCCTCGTCACCCAGCCCCCGTTGACGACTCACCTCAACCTCCAGCGTCTGAGCCAGCTGGGAGTGGGCCTGACCCTCGCCAAGTATGGTTTCTCGCACGCCTCGATGATGTCTTTCAGGAGGACACCGGTTCAGAGAGTCAAGATCGACCGGTCGTTGATCGAGGCCGTTGTACACGAAAGGGAAGCTCAGGCCATCGTCAGAGCCATCATCGACCTCGCCCGCAGCGGCGGCCTCGAGATCGCGGCCGACGGCATCGAGAACGAGTCCCAGTGGCGGTGGTTGCGCTATCACGGCTGCGAGTTCGGACAGGGAGATCTGCTTGCAGAATTCATGACCGGACGCCAGGTCTTCGACCTGCTCGTCGATCGAACGCGCTGACCGGAGCGATCCCCGATTCCGCAGAACCGCCAGTTCAGGTAGCCACGGATTCGCCGCGCATGAGGATCGTGAACGTCGTTCCCCCTTCGCGATCGAGCTCGATTTTTCCGCCGAGCTGCTTCTCGATCAGACCGAACACCAGGCTCATGCCCATGGTCCCTGTGGACCGGATATCCACGTCCGCCGGAATGCCAACACCGTCATCTCGTACAACTATCTCGACCTCTCCATCCGCAGTCGAGAACGCACGGATCTCGATTCGGCCCGAGCGGTCTCCCGGGAAGGCGTACTTGAGAGAGTTGGATACGATCTCGCTGATCGCGAGACCGCACGGAACCATGGCATCGATTTTCAGCATGAGGTCTTCGGAGTCGACTTCGATAGTCACCAGACCGGTATGCGGCCGATACATTCGGGACAGATTTGCAGTCAACCGCGTCAAGTACGTCTCGAGATCGATGCTCGACAGGTCGCCGGAGTCATAGAGTATTTCGTGGATCAGAGCCATCGCCCGCACCCTGCTCTGGCTCTCCTGAACCAGGCTGCGCAATCGGCTGTCTTCGATGTTCGCCGCCTGCAGGCTCAAGAGACTGGAGATGACCTGCATATTGTTCTTGACCCGGTGATGGATTTCCTGCAGCAGCACCTCCTTTTCGGCGAGTGAATCCTTGACCGCGGATTCCGCTTTCTTGCGCGCGCCGATTTCCTCGACCACCGCGATGAAGTGCCGCGGGCTTCCGTCGCGGTTCAAGACGAGAGAGCCCGTCAGATTCACCCAGACATCCGACGAGTCCTTAC
>JAJDNM010000020.1 GCA_022340665.1 Acidobacteriota bacterium
GAAGGGACGCCCCACTCTTCGAGCACCCGCGCTCCCATCGCCATCACCGCCGCGCCGTCACCCGCGTCGAGCGCCTCGGCCCTGGCGAGGCCTCCGGCGCCGCCGATGAAAGCCGCCAGCTCCTCCAGCCGATCCGCCCGGCGCGCCACCAGAACCACTCGCCAGCCTTCTCCGGCCAGGGCCCTCGCGGTGGCGGCCCCGATACCACTCGAAGCACCGGTGACGACTGCAATGGGCGTGCCCTCCCAGTTCATCCTGTGAGGTTACACCAGCTCCAGACGACGCGAATCCTCCTCGAGGACAGAATACTCACCCACCTCGTCGCGAACCAAGAAGTCACCAAGACAGCAAGAAATGGAAGTGCTCTTCCGACTCAGTCACGACCCCTTTGCGGCTCTGCGCATTTGCGTGGGCGGGTGGCCGGGTGGGCTTTGCGTTCATTCGGGCGCCTGGGCGGATCTCCGTTGATCTGCGTGATCTGCGGTTTCGTTTTCGGCAGGCGGACCTTGGGGGGGGTTGGGCGGAAATTCGAAATCCGAAATTCGAAATTCGAAATGTGAATGAACTCTGTGCCCTCTGTGGTTCTTCCGGCCGGCGGATCTCGCTAGCCGTTCGCAGGCACCCACCACGGGGCGAGGCGAGCGGTGAGGGCTCGCCACGCGGCATCGGTATCGGCGATTGCGTCTCCGCCGAGCTTCTCGAGCAGGGCGTCGGCGAGCACCAGCGCCAGCATCGCTTCGACGATCACGGGGGCCGCTCCGATCGCCGTGACATCCGACCGCTCCCAGGCGGTCTCACCGGCCTCACCGGTTGCCAGATCAACCGACGGCAGCCCACGGCGCAGGGTCGATATCGGCTTGAAAAAGGCCCGCACCACGAGGTCGGCACCGTTGGTCACCCCGCCTTCGAGCCCCCCGGCCCGATTGCTCGTCCGCAGGAGGCGTCCTTTAACACGTTGGTAGGGATCGTGCGCCTCCGAGCCGAGCACCGACGCAACCTCGATGCCATCGCCGATGGTGGCCGCCTTGACCGACGGGATGGCGACCAACGCCTGTACGATCCGCCCGTCCAGCTTCCGGTCCCAGTGGACGTAGGAACCGAGCCCCGGGGGCAGCCCGCGCACCACCGCACCGACCACGCCGCCCATGGTCTCACCCTTCTCCCGCGCCGCTCGCACCGCTTCCACCAGCCGTTGCTCGTCATCGGGCCGCGGTGTCACAAGCGGCGATTCGAGGTCGACCGAATCCAGTCCGTCCCAGCTCGGCGAGCCGGCATGGATCTCCTCCGGGCCGACCCGGAGAACCGCCGATCGCATCCTGATGCCGTAACGCTCGAGGAGCTGGGCGCAGACCGCCCCCGCAGCGACCCGGGCCGCGGTCTCGCGCGCCGACGCGCGCTCCAGAACGTTACGCATGTCGCCGTGCTGGTCGGTGGCAGCGCCCCCCGAGTAGTCGGCGTGGCCCGGTCGCGGGCGGGTCACGACCCGTTTCGCCGCCAACTCGGCTTCCACCTCCCAGGGATCCATCACGCCCGACCAGTTCTCCCAGTCCTGGTTCCGGACACCGAGGACCAGTGGGGACCCGAGGGTGCGGCCGTCGCGCAACCCTCCGGTGACCTCGACCGTGTCTTTCTCGATTCGCTGTCGCCCACCACGGCCGAAGCCGTGCTGACGACGCTTGAGCCAGCCGTCGATCTGATGCCGGTCAACCTCCATTCCCGCAGGAAGCCCCTCGAGAATCGCGGTCAACCCCGGTCCGTGCGACTCACCGCCGGTCAGCAAACGCAGCTTTCGCATGCATCATTTATACGCGGACCGGACGCGCAATCCTAGCCCGTGCCCCGGGGGGTCGGGTGGGAAATCCGAAATTCGAATTTCGAAATCCGAAATGACGTGACCACATGCTGGCCTCGGCAACCCTGTGGGAACGTCATCCCGAGTGAGGGAGCGGAGCGACCGAACCGAGGGATCTATGACCGAGCGGTCGGGCGGATCGAGTATCCAGCATCCAGTATCGAGTATCGGTCATGTGATCGATGCTAAGATCGCCGCCGAGTCATGAATAGAGTCAACATTCTCCTTGCGCTTGCACTCGGGGTGTCGGTGGCGCTGGCAGCGCCTTCGTTCGTAACCGCGGGTGAGGACACCGCGGAGCTGACGATTCTCCACACGTCGGATTTACACGGCTCGGTGATGCCCTTCAACGACTTTGCCGGCCGGCCGTCGGATCGGGGTTCTCTCGCCCAAGTTGCTACGTTGGTAAAGCAGATCCGTCAGAGTGCCGGCAACCCTGTGATGGTCCTCGATTCGGGCGACACGATCCAGGGCACGCCTTTCGAGCAGTTCACGAGTGTCCGATGGGGCGAGCCGAGTCCGACCATTTCAGCCATGAACCGCATCGGCTATCAGGCGATGGCGATCGGCAACCACGAGTTCAACTTCGGTCTCGAGGTCCTCGAAAGGGCGAGGAAACAGGCCGGGTTTCCATTCCTGTCGGCCAACATCCTGCACGAGGGCACCGAGGATCCTGCCTTCCAGCCCTACGCGGTCTTCGAGCAGGGCCCGATTCGGGTCGGCGTCCTCGGACTGACCACCCCGAACGTGCCGGGGTGGGAGAAGGAGGAAAATTACCGTGGACTCGCATTCGAGCCGCCGGATAAGGCGGCGAGCCGATGGGTGCCGGTGCTGCGTGAGAAAGAGAAATGCGACCTTGTCGTGGTTCTCGCCCACACCGGATTCGAGGTGAATCCAGAGTCCGGCGAGCCCACCGGCACCGACCACGAGAACTTCGTCTGGCGGCTGACCGGTGTGCCGGGCATCGACGTCCTGCTCACCGGACATACCCACGAGGACATCCCGCCCCGCCTCGTCCGCGGCGTCTACGTCGCGCAACCCCTGGCCCGGGCGAGAGTGCTGACCCGAGTCGACCTCGGCTTCGAACGGCACAACGGCGCCTGGATCATCGCCCGACGGCGGGGCCAGAACCTTCCGGTCAAGGGCGTGCCGGCCGACGCCGAAGTCGCCAACGCCTTCGCGGCGGCGAACCGGAGGGTTCAGGCGGCCCTCGATGGGCCGGTTGGAGAGGTCACCGCCGACGTGCGCGTCGACCGCTGCCGGCTCGAGGACTGCGCGGCGGTAGACCTCGTGCACCAGGTGCAGATGGATGCCTCGGGAGCAAAACTCTCACTGGCCGCGCTGCTCAACTCGCACGCTCCGGTGCTCCGCAAGGGCCCGGTCAACTGGCGGTGGATCCACGCGTTCTACGTCTACCCGAACACCCTGGTAGCGGTGCGCCTGACCGGTACGCAGGTTCGTGACGTGCTCGAGCACGCTGCGCGGTACTACGACGGTCTGGACTGCACGCCGCACGGCGGATGCACGGTGATTGGCGACGATGCGATCCCGCATTACAACGTCGACAACGTTGCCGGGGTGGACTATAGGATCGATCCCACCGCCCCCGAGGGATCACGCATCAAGGACCTCCGCTACAACGGCATGCCGCTCGATCCCGAGGCGGAGTTCGTCGTCGCCTGCAATTCCTACAGGGCGGCCGGCGGAGGCCTTTTCCCGCACCTCGAGACAGCCGAGGTCGTATGGCGCTCTTCGCAGGAGATGCCGGACCTGATCGGTGACTACCTGAACAGGCACCGGCCATGGACGCCGGCGGTGGACGGCAACTGGCGCATCGGCCGCGACATCGTCGCGGAGGAGTGAAGAGTTGAGAGTTGAGAGTTTTGAGTGTTGAGTTTTGAGTTTTCGGTCATTCTCCCCCCTCAAGAAAAGGTCCAGGAAGGGCGCGGCGAGTAGACGCCGCTCCGGTCGTTAGTGTGTCGCGAACTCCGAGGACAGGTAGGATGGACCCATGCAGCGGCTGGAAGTCGAAAGTGAACGTGGTGCTTACAGCGTCATCGCCGATGCCGGCGCCACATCACGGCTCGGCGAACTCGTCGAACGGGAGGGCGTCGGCCGACCGCGCTCGGTGATCAGCAACACGACGGTCGGCCCGCTCTGGGGCCGGCCGGCCGCGAAATCGCTCGAGGTGCCCCTCATCGAGCTGGCCGACGGTGAGGAGCACAAAAGGTGGCGGTGCGTGGAGGAGCTCCTCGGCCGTTGGCTCGACAGCGGGCTCCACCGGCGGGATGTGGTGGCGGCCGTCGGGGGCGGTGTACTCACCGACACCGTCGGCTTCGCCGCCGCAGTCTACCTCCGCGGGATCGACTGGATCGCCGCACCGACGACCCTGCTGGCGATGGTCGACGCCTCGGTCGGCGGCAAGACCGGGGTCAACCTCGAGCAGGGCAAAAACCTGGTCGGCGCCTTCTGGCCGCCACGACTGGTGGTGATCGACGTCGAGACGCTGTCGACCCTGCCCCCCCGCGAGCTGAGGGCCGGCATGGCCGAGATCGTCAAGACGGCCTGGATCGGAGATCGCGACCTCTTGCGCCTCATGACCGGGGACGTCGAGGCCCTGACGCACAAACAATGGCAGGATCTCGTGATGCGCTGCGTTGCGGTCAAGGCGCGGGTGGTGAGCGAGGACGAGCGCGAGGCCGGCGCTCGAGCCGCCCTCAATCTCGGTCACACCCTCGGCCACGCCCTCGAAGCGGCGACCGCATACCACCACTTCCTGCACGGCGAGGCGGTGGCCTGGGGACTGCTGGCGGCAGCGAAGCTCGGGCGTCGACGGGGACTACTGTCGGAGGCGGGGGAGAGCGCTCTCGGCAAGGCCGTTGCAGACCTCGGTCCACTGCCGTCCCTCGCCGAGATCTCCCCGGAGGCGGTGAGCTCGTACATCGGGCGCGACAAGAAGAAGAATGCCCAGGGAATCGGCTGGGTTCTGCCCACTGACACAGGGGTTGCAATCGATCAAAACATCGCCATGGACGAGGCCCTCGAGGTCTTTCGGGAGCTCAGGAACGGCCCATTTCAGAGAGACTGAGATCGGGTCTATGATGCTCCTGAAAAAGTTTGCCGCGGTGTGACAAAAACCTGCTATAAAACCTCCTGTGACATCGTCAGTCGGTGATATCATGCCGACCATCGAGACGGCGAAAAAACGGGAGGTCAAAATGACGAGGAAGTTGATTTTTCTGACAATCTGCACCCTCCTATGGGCGGGGCTCGCCCAGGCACAGGGTGTGACAACCGGTTCGCTGAGCGGCGTGGTGGTGGACCCGAACGGTGATCCGCTTCCGGGCGTCGCCGTGGTGGCGACGCTGCCGTCGACCGGCAACCGCTACGCCTCGGTGGCCGACGCCATGGGTCGGTTCCGGATCGTCAACGCCAAGGTCGGAGGCCCCTACGAGGTGGTGGCAAGCCTCTCGGGCTTCCAGAACATCACGGTTCCCGATGTCTACATCCGCCTCGGCGAGGTGACCTACCTCGAGATCGCGCTCCAGATCGAGGCCGCGACCGGCGAGATCGAGGTCATCGGCGAGTCGAGCCCGCTGATTGCACCGACCAAGATGGGCGTCGCGAGCTCGGTGTCGCAGGGCTCTCTCGAGGCACTGCCCACTCTCGAACGCAGCGTCTACGACTTCGCGCGCACCAACCCGGTGTTCGCGACCTACAGTGAGAGTGACGGCGAGCCGACTGTGCTTTCGGTGGCCGGTCGCAACCCGCGCTACAACAACATCTCGATCGACGGGGCGGTCAACAACGACGTCTTCGGCCTCGCCGACAGCGGCACCCCCGGCGGCCAGAGCGGCACCCAGCCGATCGAGCTCGATGCGGTGCAGGAGCTGCAGCTCGTGACCTCGAGCTTCGACGTCCGCCAGGGCGGCTTCACCGGCGGCAGCGTCAACATCATCACCAAGTCGGGCACCAACAACTTCCACGGCGGCGTCTACGGCTACACCTCGAGCGACAGCTGGGTCGGTAGCGGGCCCGACGACTTCCCCGAGCTGGGCACCTACGACGACACCGAGTACGGCTTCTCCCTCGGCGGCCCGCTCGCCAGGGACAAGCTCTTCTTCTTCGTCAACTACGGCCACAAAGACTACGACCAGCCGACCGGCTACTCGCTCGACGGCAGTACCGGCGCCTGCTTTGCAAACTGCGGATTCGTCGACGAGGCGCAAGCGGTCCGCCAGTGGACGATGGACACCTACGGCTACGATCCGGGCGGACTCGGCGAGCTGACTCGCCCGCAACCCAGCGACAAGGTCTTCGTGCGCTTCGACTGGAACTTCAACCCGAGCAACAATCTCCTGCTGCGCTACAACTACGTCGACGCGGCCAAGCTGATCAACCGGCCGAGCACCTCGTACTACGAGTGGCCCAGCGAGGCCTACGACTTCAAGAGCGAAACGGACTCCTTCGTCGGCCAGTGGAACGCGGTCTTCAGCGACAATGCCTTCAACGAGCTGCGCGTCACCTACCAGACGGTTCGCGACCGGCGCAAATACGTCGGCGAACCATTCCCGCACGTCTACATCGACGATGTCACTGGCGCCGGTGATCGCTGGGAGTTCGGCAGCGAGAACTACTCGACCTTCAACGAGCTGGACACCG
Organism: Acidobacteriota bacterium; assembly: GCA_022340665.1. Classification (NCBI taxonomy): domain Bacteria; kingdom Pseudomonadati; phylum Acidobacteriota; species Acidobacteriota bacterium. The sequence goes on from JAJDNM010000020.1 coordinate 6,515, forward strand.
ACATCACCGAGATCACCGATGACTTCACCTTCTTCGCCGGCGACCACGAGATCATCCTCGGCACCCACAACGAGATCTACTCCTTCAGGAACCTCTTCATCCAGAACGGTTTCGGTGGCTACAGCTTCGACGACCTCGACGCCTGGTACGCGGGCACCGCCTACCGCTACGACTACACCTACGCCAACGATCCGAACAACCCGGCCGATACCTTCGACACCTACCAGCTCGGCTTCTACGCCGGCGACACCTGGCGGGTGCGCCCGAACTTCACCCTGGTCGGCGGTCTCCGGGTCGACATTCCCTTCTTCCCCGACACGCCGCTCTTCAACCAGGGCGTCTACGACGACTTCGGCGTGCGCACCGACAGCATCCCGGACGGCAACATGCTGTGGTCGCCGCGCATCGGCTTCAACTGGGACATCAGCGACGACGGCACCAAGCAGCTGCGCGGCGGTGTCGGCCTCTTCACCGGCCGCACCCCCTACGTCTGGGTATCCAACAACTACGGCCGCACCGGTACGCGCCAGACCACTATTCAGGTCTATGACGACATCACGTTCAACCCCGATCCAGACGACCAGCCGACCGACATCGGCGGCGCCTCGACCCAGGACATCAACGCCATCGACCCGGACTTCAACTTCCCGCAGACCTGGCGCGCCAACCTCGCCTACGACCAGCGCCTGCCGTGGTGGGACATGATCGCGACCGCCGAGGTGCTCTACGGCTGGAGCGCGAACGAGATCGATTACAAGAACCTCAATATCGAGCAGACCGGAGAGCGCCTGCCGTTCGACAACCGCATCCTCTACGACAGGGTGAGCAGCGACTACGTGGGACTCTTCTACCTCACCAACACCTCGAAGGGCGATGCCACCAACGTTATCCTCAAGCTCGAGAAGCCCTACGGCGCGCAGCCATTTTGGGGCACGGTCTCCTACACGTGGGGCGAGGCCAACGTGGTCAACGAGGGCACCTCGAGCCGCGCGATCTCCAACTGGCAGTACCAGGAGGCGCCCGATCCCAACAACGTCGAACTCTCGACCTCCGACTACCAGATCGAGCACCGCATGATGGTCAACCTCAACTACGAGTTCAACCGCCAGTCCAGGTGGTCGACGGTGGTATCGGTGTTCTGGAACCGCCAGAGCGGCCGACCCTATTCGACCATTTTGGCCGATGCCTACCCGTACACCACGATCAACGGCGACCGCTTCGACGACAACGACCTGATCTACGTGCCGACCGGCCCCGACGACGTGGTCCTCAATTGGGGCACCTGGGAGCAGTTCGAGGATTATCTCGAGACGGCCAACCTCACACAGTACGCCGGCCAGATCGCGCCGCGCAACTGCTCCTTCGCGCCCTGGATCACCCAGACCGACCTTTCGATTCGGCAGAACATCCCGATCCCGGGAAAGTCGTCGCTGCAGGTCTCCTTCGACATGTTCAACTTCTGGAACCTGATCGACGACGAGTCGGGGCACGTGCAGTATGTTCCGTACGGCACCGTCACCGCGGCCCGTTACTCGGGTATGACCGACGACGGCAAGCCCATTTACGACCTCTACAGTGCGGTCACGGACCCAGAGAGTGGTCTTTTCCAGATCGACCAGCTCCGATCACGCTGGCGCATGCGCCTCGGCCTGCGGTGGAGCTTCTGATCTGACGCACATATTCTTCTGACTCCCGGCCCGGGCGAAAGCCCGGGCCTTTTTTGTCCCGCCAGCCCACTCGATTCTGGATACTCGATGCTGGATGCTGGATGCTCGATGCTGGTCATTGGATGCCTGTCATCGGATGTTGGATTTTGGATGTTGGATTTGCTCGCCCCGCCCAGTTGATTCGGCTCCACGGCTCGACGGCAGAACGGCTCGACGGCTGGACGGTTCGACGGCAAGACGGGCCGCCGGCCGCACAATCGAACCGATCGTGGGCGCGGTGAGCCGTCCTTCCGTGATCGGGTGGGCGGGGGAAGCCGTATGGCCGTTTGGCCGTTTGGCCGTATAGCCGTCTACCCGGGCAGCGGTGCATGACGCAAGTCACCCGTTCTCCGTAGAAATTCGTGACCGGGGAATCGAAGAGTCCACGGTCACGAATTTCTGAGGTAGGATTGCAGACCCATGAGCAGCACCAAACCCGGAAACGTGGTCAGTGGCCCCGGCACCGTCGCCGATCGGCTGCCGCACGACCCCGAGGCCGAACGGGCGGTCCTCGGCGCGGTGCTGCTCGACCCCGGGGCAATGCTCCACATCATCGAGAAGCTCGGCGTCGAACACTTTTATCTCGAGAGCCATCGCATCGTCTACCAGGCATGCCTCGAGCTGCACGAAAAGGGTGAAGCGGCCGACCTCCTCACCGTGCGCAACCACCTCACCGAGCAGGGCCGGCTCGAGCAGGTCGGCGGCGTCTCGTACCTCTCGTCGCTGGTCGATGCCCTGCCGGACGTGGCCAACGTCATCCACTACGCCGAGATCGTCCACGACAAGGCGGTCAAGCGGCAGCTGATGGCGGCCGCCCAGCGCATCATCTCGACCTGCTCCCTCGATCACGGCGAGGCCCGCGAAGCCGTCGAGTCAGCCCAGAAAGACGTCTATCGGATCGCAGAGGACACCCTCTCCGGCGGTCTGATGCCGATCCGCGGCCTCACCGACTCGGAGCTGGCCAATATCGAGGCCGCGCGCGAGACGCGCTCGACCCTCACCGGCCTCGACACCGGGTATGTCCGGATCAACGAGCTCACCTCCGGGCTGCAACGCAAGGACCTGGTGATTCTCGCCGCACGGCCGTCGATGGGGAAGACCTCGCTGGGCGTCAACATCTGCGCGCACGCGGCACTGCGCGGAGGAAAGAAAGTTGCCATCTTCTCGCTCGAGATGGCGGCCGAGCAGCTGGTTCGAAGACTCCTCTCCTCCGAGGCGCGCGTCGATCAGAAGCGCATCTCCGGTGGCTATCTCGCGAAGTCGGACTGGCCCAAGCTCGAGCTGGCCGCGCAGTCGCTGCGCGATGTCAATCTGTGGATCGACGATACGCCCGGCATTACCGCCCTCGAGCTCTCGGCCAAGGCGCGGCGCCTCAAGCAGGAGCGGGGGCTCGATTTGGTGATGGTGGATTACCTGCAGCTGATGTCGGGTGGCGCCCGTTTCAACAGCCGCACCGAGGAGGTGTCGGCGATCTCGCGCAACCTCAAGGCGGTCGCCAAGGAGCTCGACGTACCGATGTTGGTGCTGTCCCAGCTCTCACGCCAGCCCGAGCGTCGCGGCGGCGACCACCGGCCGCAGCTCTCGGACCTGCGTGAGTCAGGTTCCATCGAGCAGGACGCGGACGTCGTGATGTTCATCGTCCGGCAGTCGGTCTACGACCGCGAGGTGGAGGACCCTCGCCGTGCCGAGCTCATCATCGCCAAGCAGCGGAATGGCCCGATCGGTGAGGTCGACCTGATATTCCAGCACGAGTTCACGCGCTTCGAGAACGCCGACTTCAGCCGCGAGGACGGTGACGCCCCGTGGTAGATGCGGCCGCCCGCCCGGCGGGCATCGTCGGCTGGCTCGACCACCTCGGCCGCTTCATCCTCGGCGCGCTCGACGAGCTCGGGCGCTTCTTCTACATCATGGCGTCGAGCGTGATGTGGACCTTCCGCCGGCCGTTCGACGGCACCGAGCTGATGCGACAGATGGTACGGGTCGGGTGGGACTCCGTCCCGGTGGTGTTCCTGACCTGTCTCTTCACCGGCATGGTGCTCGCGCTGCAGACCTTTCGCGGTTTCGAGCGGTTCCACGCCGAAGGCTTCGTCGGTTCGGTGGTCGCGCTGTCGCTGACCCGTGAGCTGGCCCCGGTGCTCACCGGGCTGATGGTCGCCGGCAGGGTCGGATCGGCGATGGCCGCAGAGCTCGGCACGATGCGTGTCACCGAGCAGATCGACGCCCTCTACGCGATGGCCACCGAACCCATCCACTATCTGGTGGTTCCCAGGGTCAACGCTTCGATCCTGATGCTACCGGTTCTGACGATCGTCGGCGACGCCGTCGGCATTATCGGCGGCTGGTTGGTTTCGGTCGGTCTCTTCGGAGCCAACAGTTATCTCTACATGGAGCGGACCTTCCAGTTCCTGGAGGTCAACGACGTCACCTCAGGCCTCATCAAGGCCGCGTTCTTCGGTCTCATTCTTTCAGTCACCGGTTGTGCCAAGGGCTTTTACACGTCGGGTGGCGCCGAGGGCGTCGGCAGATCCACGACCTCGGCCGTGGTGACCGCCAGCCTCTACATCCTTCTCTCGGATTTCTTCCTGACCAAGGTCCTCTTCTGATGACGCCTCCTGCAACCTCACCCGCCAGCATCCCGGCCGAGCCGATGATCAGTGTCATCGGCCTCTACAAGTCCTTCGGCGACAAGCAGGTCCTCAGGGGCATCGACCTGGAGGTCATGCGGGGCGAGTCGATGGTGCTGGTCGGAGGCTCGGGCGCCGGAAAATCGGTTTTCATCAAGCATCTTATCGGCCTGCTGCAACCCGACGAGGGTCACGTGGTGGTGGACGGGATCGATCTGACCGTCGCCCCACCGGAGGTCGTGCTCGAACTGCGAAAGCGATTCGGCATGAGCTTTCAGGAGGGGGCGCTGTTCGATTCGATGACGGTCGGCGACAACATCGCCTTCCCGATCCGCCGCCACACGAAGAAGACCGAGGAGGAGGTCGCGGCCCGAATCCGCGAGTGCCTCCACCTGGTTCGGTTGCCGGGGATCGAGAACAAGATGCCCGCGGAGCTTTCCGGCGGCATGCGACGGCGCGTGGGATTCGCGCGCGCCATCGCCCTGGAGCCCGAGATCTTGCTTTTCGACGAGCCGACCACCGGCCTCGACCCCATCAACACTGCAGCCATCGGGCGGGTCATCAATCAGCTTCGCGACGAGCTCGATGTGACAGTTGTGACCATCACCCATGATATGAGCCTCGCCTACCGCATCGCCGATCGCATTGCCATGATGCGGCGCGGGCGCATTCTCGTTGTCGACACCCCGGAAAAGTTCGCCGAATCCAGAGAGAGCTTCGTTCGCGGTTTTCTCGAAGGTGAGCTGCCGGAGGTACTGGAGGAAAAAACATGACACCAGCCGCACGCATCGGCCTCTTCATGCTGGTGGGATTGATCATCCTCGGCATCTTCATCATCAAGATCGAGGACATCCCTGTCGGCGAACGCGGCGACCGGCTCGAGGTCAAGGCCCGCTTTCCTTCGGTTGCGGGCCTCGACCGCAAGGCGGCGGTTCGGATCGCCGGGGTTCGGGTCGGCAAGGTGGAGGCCGTCAACCTCGACGGCTCCGAGGCCATGATCGAGCTCTCGCTCGATCCGCACGTTCGGCTTCACGAGGGCGCCTGGGCGCAGATCACCAGCCTCGGGATGCTCGGTGACAAGTACATCGAGATCTTCCCCGGGGATCCGGCGGCTTCGGTGCTCCAGGGAGAGATCGAGCTTACCGGCACGACCTCGCCCTCGTTCAACGATGTCATGCAGGTGGCAACCGAAATCGGCGCAGACGTGAAGGAGGTCACCGAAGCCCTGCGCGGGTCCATCGGTGGATCCCAGGGCGAGGAGACAATCGAGGAAATTGTCTCCAACATTCGCGACCTCACGGCGTCGCTCAAGGTTCTGATCGCCGAGAACCAGGCCAACGTCAACGCAACCACCGCGAATTTCCGGGACTTCTCGGCGACCCTTCGCGACGAGCTCCCGCAGATCACCGAAAAGCTCAACACGCTCGCCGATCAGCTAAATGGCGTGGTCGGCGAAAACCGGGACGACCTCCAGGCGTCGATGGGAAACATCCGAGAGCTCACTGACCGACTTCAGGTGTCGGCCGAAAACCTGAACCAGATCACCGGTAAGATCGCCGCGGGCGAGGGTTCGATCGGCAAGCTGGTCAACGACGAATCGACGGTCGACAACCTCAACCAGACCCTCGATTCGATCGAGGGGGGCATTGACACCCTCAACGAGACGATGGGGCGCTACCGGCGCTACCAGCTCGAGGTCGCGATGCGTGGCGAAGCGATGCCGTCGACGAGCGAGAGTCGGATGGCCTTCGGGTTCGATCTCTGGACCACGGAGAAAAGGTTCTTCCGTATCGAGGGCGTGGACATGCCGTACGGCAAGACCAAGACCGACTCCCAGTTTGTCACCACGACCTACCCCGACGGCACACAGGACCAGTATCTCGAGGAGAGGGTGAGGATGTCGGACAAGCTCGGCATCAACGCCCAGGTCGGCTACCGCATCTTCCCCGACACCATCGTTCGCGCCGGCCTCATCGAGTCGGCCGGCGGGGTTGGCGTCGACCACAGCATCCGACTCGGCAAGCGCCCACTGAGGTTGGTCTTCGAGGCATACGATTTCAACCGCGCGTTCGATGAGGACGTTCACTTGAAATTCGAGGGACGGTATTTCATCAGCCCGAACATTTTCGTTACCGCAGGCTGGGACGACCCGTTGGTTTCGGACAAATCTTCGGTCCTCTTGGGCGGCGGCATCACCTGGAATGACGAGGACATCAAGTACAGCCTCGGTCTCGCCGGCGGCGCCCTGAACTGACTCGCCTGATGGCGGAGACCGTCTTCTTCTGTACCTCCTGCGGGCACGAGTCGGGGAAATGGCTCGGCCAATGTCCGGGCTGCAACGAGTGGAACTCCTTTGCCGAGCAGCCCTCGGCACCACGGAAGAAGAAGGGTGGCGCATCGCCGCCACGTGGCGTCCCGGCGGTGCCAGTGACGGAAGCGGCAGCAGTCCCGTCGGAGCGTCTCGCCACCGGGCTCGACGGGCTCGACCGGGTGCTCGGTGGAGGGCTTGTTCCAGGCTCGCTGGTGCTGCTCGCCGGGGAACCCGGGATCGGCAAGTCGACCTTGCTTTTGCAGGTAGCGGCCGAGCTGGCGCGCAAACACGGCCCAGTGGTCTATGTCACCGGTGAAGAATCTGCCGAGCAGGTCGCCCTCCGAGCACGGCGGATCGACGGTCTCCACCGCGACCTGCTGTTGCTGCCGGAAACGTCGTGCGACGCGGTTCTGGCTCAGCTCGAAGCTCTCGAACCGCGGTTGGTGGTAGTCGATTCGGTGCAAACCGCCGTCCTCGACAACCTCGAGGCCATAGCCGGCTCAGTCAGCCAGGTGCGACAGGTGGCCTCGCGGTTTCAGCATTTCGCCAAGACCCACGGTGTTCCGGTGATATTGGTCGGCCACGTAACCAAGGAGGGTTCGATCGCCGGGCCGAAGCTTCTCGAGCACCTCGTCGATGTCGTGACGTCACTCGAGGGAGAACCGGGCCACGATCTCCGTGCCCTGCGCGCCGGAAAAAACCGTTACGGCACGATCGCCGAGCTCGCACTGTACTCGATGACCGGGAAGGGTCTCGAGCCGGTCCAAAACGCCTCGGCATGGTTGCTCGAGGATCGCCGAAGTGATGCCGCGGGATCGGCGGTGGCAGTTGCGCTCGAGGGCAGCGTGCCGCTGCTCGTCGAGGTCCAGGCACTGGTCTCCCCCTCGGTTCTCGGTACGCCGCGCCGGGTCGCTCACGGTTTCGATTCATCACGCCTCGCCCTCCTGCTGGCGGTGCTCGAGCGTCACGCCGGAGTTGCCTTTGCGGAACGTGATGTTTTCGTCAATCTCGTCGGCGGTCTGTCGCTCCGGGAGCCTGCCCTCGACCTCGCGGTAGCGGCGGCGCTGGCGTCGTCCGCCGCCGATGTCCCCCTCGCTGCGGAGCTCGCAATCTTCGGCGAAATCGGTCTGCTCGGCGAGGTGCGAGCGGTGAGCCGGGCCGCAGAAAGGGTGCGCGAAGCGGCGGCCCTCGGCTTCGGTCGGGTCGCCCTGCCGACTCGCGATGCCAACGGCAAGCTCAACCTGCCGGCGACCGCAATCTCTACCGTCGTCGATCTGCCCCGTTTGCTTGTCGCGAACGAATAGCAACAGAGACCCAAGAATCCGGATTCCAGATTTACCAACCGCCCGATCGAGACGAATCCCAGTGGCTTATTCGCCGGCCGCGGAAAATTCCGAGTACAGCTGCGGGAATGTCGCGTAGAAGGCGATTGCTGGACCCAGCTGGGCGAGCGGGATCTGGTCGTTGACGGTGTGGGAGTGCAGCTCGTCCGCCGGACCGAAGCCGACAGTCGGGATGCCGTAGATCCCGGCGGTGGCGCACCCGTTGGACGAAAACGCCGACCGGTGAATGCGCGGCGAGCGCCCCAAGACCTTTTCGGCGGTTGCCATTGCCGCGCGAACGGCCGAACCTTCAGACGGAGTTTCCCAGGCCGGAAAAACCTTGTCCGTCGGATAGGTGAAGCCTCGCCAAGAGGGCAATCCGTAATGCAACAAACGCACTTCCGCGCCTTCGGCGGTGGCCTCGGTGACCTCGCGAATCTGGGCCAGCGCGTCCTCGGGGTTCTCACCGATCGTCAGCCGCCGATCGATGTGAATCTCACATCCGTCAGGGATCGCCGTCAGGGATGGGGATTGGGAGGTGATGCCTGTCACCGCCAGTGAACCACGGCCGAGCATCGGATGGTCAATCTCCAAATCCCGGTGGAGTCGGACCAGACCCTCGACTATGGGCATCATGGCGTAAATCGCGTTCTCACCTCGCTCGGGTTGCGAACCGTGGGTCGAGACACCGAAGGTCGCGATTTCGACCTCCATGCGACCCCGCTGGCCATAACAAATGCCGAGGTGCGATGGCATTGCTATGACCACCGCCTCGGGTCGAAGCGGAGTCTCATTGAGCATGTACTGCCAGGCCAGGCCCACACAGTCTTCACCGTTGACGGTCGCGGTCACCCATAACGTCACATCACTCGGCAGCCCGACCTGATCCGCGAGGGCGGCCCCATGCACCAGAGTGGCCAGGCCACCCTTCTGATCAGACGCGCCACGACCGAAGAGCGTGCCACCGGTTACGATCCCTCGAAAGGGATCATGGCGCCAGAGAGTCGGATTGGAGATGCCAACCGTGTCGATGTGGGCGTCATAGGCGATCACGCGCGGTCCCGTACCGAGGCGTCCGAGGACGTTACCCATCTCGTCGAGATGGACTTCCCGATAGCCGAGCAACTCCATCTCGCGCATGACCCGCTCGCAAGCGAGGCGTTCTCCCCGACTCGGCGAGGGAACCGTGACCAGGTCGTGGAGAAACTCGAGGCACCGAGGGGCCGCCTCTTCCGCGAGACGAGTCACTTCACTGTCGATTTGACGTTCTCCGCCGGCGATATCAGTCATCAGCCACACCTCTCTCGGACGGCTGAGAATTTTTTCACAAAGTCCGAATTTCGGCAAGGAGAACATCCGCCAGCCGGTCTTGGTCTCAGAGAGACCGGTCGGCGTCGGTCCACGATCGGAAGGCTATTTCCTGACGGATCGGGGACCGAAAATCGCAGTCCCCACACGAACCATGGTTGCCCCTTCGACGACGGCGATTTCGAAGTCGTGGCTCATCCCCATGGAGAGCTCGGGAAGATCATGACCAGTCGATTTTTCGAGCTGGTCGCGAAGCGTGCTCAGCTGCCGAAACCAGGGACGGGAAGCCTCCGGGTCATCCGTCCACGGCGGAATCGCCATCAACCCGCGCACCAATAATGAATCGCACGACAGGGCATGATCGAGGAGGTTGGCAGCATCCTGCGGAAACGCGCCTGCTTTCTGCGGCTCCTCCGCCAGGTTGATTTCGAGCAAAACCTCCAGCCTGCGATCCGGCCAGCGCTCAGCCAGCAGATACTGGAGGCGGTCGGCAATCTCGAATCGATCGATCGTGTGCACGATGTCGAAGACTTCAAGTGCGGCGCGCGCCTTGTTGCGCTGCAGAGGACCGATGAGATGCCAGCGGGCGTCGGGGGCCGCGGCCCTCTTTGCGACCCCCTCCTGAACTCGGTTCTCACCGAAATCGGTTGCTCCGGCCTTGAACGCTTGACCGATGATTTCAGCTGGAAACGTCTTGCCCACCGCTATCAGGGTGATGTCGGACTGACTCCGTCCGCATTCCGCTGCGGCGGCTGCGATACGCCGCTCGACCGCGGCCAGCCGATCCGCTAAATGAGTGGTGGTCATTTTTCGGCTGCTTGGCTGTCGCTCGTGATCGTCTCCTCGATGTAGAGGATGCGGTGGCAGTGTTCGCAGTCAATGATCTCTTCACAACGACGGACCCGTTGCTGAAGGTGGGGGCGCAGCGCGAAGTGACACAACGAGCACGATCCGTCCACCACCCTGGACACCGAGGTGCCTTGCTTGCTTTCCAGCAGACGGAGAAAACGAGACCTGTTTTTCGGCTGGACATCCGCCTCGACCGACTTGGCCTGGCGCGACAGCTGATGCACCCGTTCGAGGAGTTCGTCTTTGCGCTTCTCCCAGGCCGCTACCACTTCGCTGTGGGCGCTTTCCTCTTCGGGTCGTGCTTCGCGCCGTTCTTTGATGTCCGCGTGCAGCTGTTCGATGGCCTCTTCGAGCTCCTTACGACGGGCCCGCGTTTCATTAATCGCCTTGGTAGCGTAGTCGATCTCCGAGATCACCGCCGTGAACTCGCGCTCGTTGGTCACCATGCTTTTCTGCTTCTGGAAGTGTTCGAGCTCCAGCTCCCACTCGGTTTCCTTCTTGCGAATTTCCTTGATTTCTTCTTCGTGCGACTTGAGTTGGCGCTCCATCTCCTCGAGCTCTTCGAGGCGCAATCGGTTGTCTTCCTGCAGACTGCGAATCTCCGCAGGGGGACTATTGCGCTCGGCGATGGCCGCTGCAATTTCGTCGTAAATCTTCTGGAGTCGAACCAGGTTGACGAGATCGTTGTGTGCGTTGCTCACCGTTGCCCCTCATTGCGATATGCAGCTCGGCCCTTCTAGCCCGGTCTTCCCGCCAAGTTCCTACTGCGGGCGGCTGATGACAGCGATCTGTCGTGCTTTTCGAAAACCGTGCTCCTCAACGTAGTGCTACTACGCCTGCGTCGCCCGATTTTCGAAAAACCCAACATCTCACTGCCCTTCGCCGCCCTCGTCACGAAACTCGGTGGGAAGACCGGGTTAGCGGGCTGGCCATGGGCCCACCAGGATTCGAACCTGGGACCGACCGGTTATGAGCCGGCGGCTCTGACCGCTGAGCTATGGGCCCCGGCGTATGGTAGCGCGACCCCGCCCGTACAGCAAGAAACCACACCTGAGGCTCGAGCTTGATTTCAAGCCCCAGGTCCCAAGCCCTGGGTCGGGCGGGTAGGTGAGAGTCAGCTCGAGCCGTCAGAAAACGGTTTCAGCAGATGTGCCCGGGTCGGGTGGCGAAGCTTTCTCAGCGCCTTGTACTCGATCTGGCGGATGCGCTCGCGGGTGACGTTGAACGTCCGGCCGACCTCTTCGAGTGTGTGCTCGGTACCATCGCCAATGCCGAAGCGCAGCTTCAACACCTGCTCTTCGCGCGGCGTCAGGCTCTTGAGTACGTTTTCGGTGTGGTCCTTGAGCGTGCGCATGATGACCGCCTCGATCGGCGATACCGAGTTGGTGTCCTCGATGAAGTCACCCAGGTGAGAGTCCTCTTCCTCGCCGATCGGGGTCTCGAGCGAAATCGGTTCCTGCGAGATCTTGTGGATCTTCCGGATCTTCGAAACCGGCATCTCCATGCGCGCCGCAATCTCCTCGACCGAAGGCTCACGTCCAAGCTCCTGCACCAACATGCGTGTCGTGCGAGTGAGCTTGTTGATGGTTTCGATCATGTGCACTGGAATCCGGATGGTGCGCGCCTGGTCCGCGATGGCGCGGGTGATCGCCTGCCGGATCCACCAAGTGGCGTATGTCGAAAATTTGTAACCGCGGCGATACTCGAACTTGTCCACCGCCTTCATGAGGCCAATGTTGCCCTCCTGGATAAGATCCAGGAACTGCAGCCCGCGGTTGGTGTACTTCTTGGCGATCGAGACCACCAGACGGAGATTTGCGACGATCAGCTCCTGCTTTGCGCTGTCGGTCTCGGATTCGCCGCGCCGCACTTCGGTCAGCAGAACCTTGAGGCGCTCGTACGGGATCTGGAATCGATCCTCGAGGCGTTCGAGTTCCTCCTCGTAACGCTCGACCCTGGCGGAGTAGAACTGGCGTCGCTCGACATTTCGCTCCTGCTGGAGCTTCTTCTTGTCCCTATTGATTGTCTGGATTGGAATCGCGAACTGGCGTTCGACCTCACCGAAGAAGGTCAACAGGCGGTTGCGCGTAGTGGTCGTAAAATCCGCCCGCCGAACCAGTATTGCGGTGTCGGCGGTATTGGCGTCGATCTTGTCGGACAACTCCTGGTAACGTTTTCCGGCCTTCTTACAGCGCCGCAGCCGCCGTCGAAGCTCGCGCGACTCACCGTCCAGCTTGGAAATCGTTCGGAAGAGTTTCGATCCTTCACGCACACGGTCGCGGGCTTTTTCGTCGAGTTCATCACTGTTGGCCTGCAGCAACTCACGAACACCGCGCCGCTCCCTCCTGGCTTGCTCATTGGTTCGCAAGAAGAGCTCGAGGAGGTCGGGCTCTTTCGAAAGGGCAATGAAAACCTTCGCTTCTCCGGCCTCGATTCGGGTGGCGATGTCCACTTCGCCTTCGCGGTCGAGGAGCTTGACTGTGCCCATCTCGCGCAGGTACATCCGAACAGGATCGTTGGTCTTTTCGAGCTGTTCCGTTGCGACGGGCTTGGTGTCGTTCTTCTTCGCTGCCGTCTTTTTGTCGCCATTTTCGGCCGCTGCCTTGGCTTGCTTGGCGGACGCCTTGTCACCATCCTCAGCGCTCTCGGCGTCCATGATGTCGATGTCGAGCTCCGAAAGACGCATGTAGATGTCGTCCAACTCCTCGGCAACCCCAGTCACCTCTTCGGGCAGGTTCTCGTAAAGCTCCTCATACATGATGAAACCGCGTTCTTTGCCGGTCTGTATGAGCTTGCTGAGCTCCGGGTATTTCTCCTCGACCTGCACACTCGACTCTTTCACCACTGGTGCACTCCTTTCGACACGATCAGACGTATCGCTCGCAGTTTTCCGCTGTCGAGGCGTCGTCGCAAAGCGTCCCCGAACACCGCCCTAGGGTTAGCAGTTCCCTTGGGTTTGGCATTCCCGAATCGGGTCAGTCAACAGATTCGTCCATCAAGATGAGTACATGGTGGGCATTGCGCCAATGAAACGGGCCATTCGCCCGCGCCCCATCGCCATCCAGAGGAATATGGGTCGCACAATCGGTTTTGGCAACCCCTAACCGCAAAATTCGTCAGATTTCTGTCGATTCCAGCCGCAACCGCTGTTTTTCGGCCAAAAGACGTTCCACTTCCTCTTCATCGCCCCGTTTTTCGGCCGCGGCGATCAACGGTTCGAGACGTCGCGAACCTTCGCGCGCCTGATGCAGAAGGAGTGTCTGCATCTGAACCCGGATGGACTCATCCGTGATCTCCGGCATCGGCGAGGTGCACAGCTCGGCAACCAGGATTTTCAACCCGGGGTCGCTGCAGCGCTCCAAAAGCACACTGACGAAGTCGGTCTTGGACGACTCGTCCTTCACGATCGTCCGGCTGTCTTCGAGCAAGCGTCGCACCCGGGAATCCGTGATGTACTCGGGAAGGACGAATTCCAGAATTCTCGATCGCCACCCACTTGAACACTCGAGCAACATCCTCGCCAACTCACGTTCACCGGGAGGCATCGACTCGCGCTTCTGCACGCCAGCAGTCGTCGACTCGCGCCGCCCTCGGCTTCCATGCTCCTCGATCACCTGCGGCCGCAGGTACAGCTGCCGCGCCAGCTCGTCGATCAGATTCTGCCGGATGGCCGGATCCGAGGCGGAGCAGACGAGCATCGCCAGATCCAGGCCGGCGCGCCGCCTCGCCGCGGGATCGGGTGGCAGATCGGCGAGCAGAAACTCGAGCAGTGGCGTCGGTCGTTCGATCAGATCCTTCATCGCCTCCCCACCCCGCTCGCGAACGAGATCGTCCGGGTCCATCCCAGGAGGAAGCACCACGACCGCCACCTCGACCCCGGCCTCGAGCAGGACGCCGGCGCCGGTGGCCGCCGCCCGACGCCCGGCGGTGTCGGCGTCGTAGCACAGGAGGGCGAGCCCTTCTGGACCGAGCCGGCGTTTGAGGAGACGGGCGTGATCCGGAGTCAGTGCTGTGCCCATAGTGGCGACAGAGTTCGTTACTCCAACGCGGTGCAGCGAGAGGCAGTCAAAATAACCCTCGACGATGAGAACCTTGCCCGAGTCCGCCAGGCTGCGGCGTGCGCGATCGAGACAGAAGAGAGTCGATCGTTTTCTGAATATCGCACTTTCAGGGCTGTTGAGGTACTTGGGTTCTCCCTCGCCAAGCTGACGTCCGCCAAATGCAATCAGGGAGCCGTCCCCGGAATGTATGGGAAAGGTCAGTCGACTTCGAAAGCGATCGTACGGTGAGGTGCCGCTGTCCGGACGAACCGCGAGGCCGGATTCGACCAGCTTCCCTTCCGGGTGGCGCTTCTTCATATGGTCGAGCAGCCGACGCCAGTCGTCGGGGGCAAAGCCGAATCCGAACTCTCTCCAGCTCTCTCTCGGAAAACCACGGCGTTCCAGCTCGCTTCGCGCGTCAGATCCTTCCGCGTCCTCGAGCCGATCCACGAAGAACTGTTGCGCCTCCTGGAGCAAGCCACGCAGCTGTTCACCCGCTTCCCGCCGCCGCCGCATCTCCGGGCTCCTGGGCGGCAGCTTGACGCCGAACCGACGCGCCAGGCGCTCGACCGCCTCCGGGAAGTTGAGATGTTCGATTTCCATCACGAAACCGAACAGATCGCCGCCCTTCTGGCAACCGAAACAGTAGTACACGCCCTTGTCGGGATTGACCGAAAAGGACGGAGTCTTCTCCTCGTGGAAGGGGCAGAGGCCCTCCCAGCTGCGGCCTCGCTTCTTCAAGCGAACGTGGTCGCCGACAACATCCAGAATGTCCGCCGCCTCGCGTACGCGGGCGATAGATTCAGGGCCGAGGTCGACGTCTGCCATGGGGGAGCATTTTCGCACAGTGCGAGATTTTGGATGCCGGATGGGAGATGTTGGATGCTGGATGCTGGATGCTGGATGCTAGATGTTGGATGTTGGATGTTGGATGTTGGATACAACAAATCGATGTTTTCTCTGGCCGAATTGTCGCGGGGAGGGCGATTTGCTCGTAGGCCTCGACGGCTTGACGACTTGACGGCTTGACGGCCAGACGGTCGGGTCTGACATTCTCAGCTCGAGCGCGCGAACCGGACGGCCGTGAACGGGTGGGTGGGGGAAGCCAAACAGCCGTCTGCCAACCTTCTCTCAAGCCCCTGATTCGAGCTCGACTTCTGTCGCTCCCGAACCGCCGAGGTGCTGCGGCGGGTGGCGATAACCCCGGACGGCAGGATGAGACCGGCACACATCAGCCACCATGCTGCGCAAGATGCCGGCGCCGTGACCGTGGACCACGCGCACGGCTGGTGCCCCAGCAGTCAATGCCTGATCGAGGAATCGCTCGAGCTCCTCGCGTGCGCTCTCGCTGTCGAGTCCAATGAGGTTGATCTCCCGTACGACGTCATCCGCGGAAACCACTTCCACCCTGGCCTGTTGCCTCTTGGGCGAAGGAGATTTCACCACCTCGAGGTCGGTGATCGGCACCCACAGCTTCTTTCCGGAAACATTCACCTGCGCCTGCGATCCTCGGATTTTGCGGAGCTCACCTTCACCCCCAATGGCAAGCCGAACGCGAGCGCCCTCGTCCAATCCGTCCTCGGGCTGCGCGGACTCTTCATCGTTGGGAAGCTCGAGGCGCAAGGCTTCGTCCCGGAGCTTTTGCAGCCGGCGGCGACCCAGAGCCTCGTGCTCCTCAGTCGCCTTCTTCAGCCTGGCAATCGCCTTGTCGAGCTTCAGCTTGGCACGGCGGCGGAGCTCTTCCCTCTCCGCGGCCAGCTTATCGGGAAGCTCTCGACGCTCCGCTTCGAGCCGTTCGAGCTCGCGTTCGGCCTCGCCCCGGGCCCGCTCCGCCTCATGCTGCCGCTGGAGAACCCGGGCTCGCTCGAACTCGAGCTCCCGCTCCAATTTCTCCAGCCTTCGCAGCCAGCGGTCGAGCTCGAGGTGCTCACCGCCGAGCAGCTCCCTCGCGCGTTCCAGGACATCTTCGGACACTCCCATGCGGCTGGCGATCTCGAGCGCTCTCGACCGGCCGGGCCGGCCAATGCTCAGCGTGTAGGTGGGCAGCTCGGAGTCCTCGTCGAACTCCATCGCGGCGTTGTCCATACCGTCGGCGGAGCTTGCATAGAGAGCGATCGCCGCCAGGTGGGTCGTGACAACAGTCATTACACCGTGCCGGTTGAGCTCGTCGAGAAGGGCGCATCCGAGCGCCGCGCCCTCGAGCGGGTCGGTTCCTGCACCGAGCTCGTCGAACAGGACGAGGGTCTTGTCGTCCGCGTATTCGAGCAGTTGGGCGGTCGCCGCCATTGCCGCCGAGAATGTCGACAAGTCAGCGCCTACGTCCTGCTCGTCTCCGATGTGGCACCAGATGCGATCGAAGGCCGGAACAGTCGTTCCCTCGTCGGCCGGGACCGGGATGCCACTGAAAGACATCAGAACCATCAGTCCGATCGTCTTGAGCACCACCGTCTTGCCGCCGGCATTGGGACCGGAAATGACCAGTGCATTGATGCCCTCTGGCATCTTGAAGTCCAGCGGAACGACCCGGTGTTCCGGGTCTCGCCGTTCGGCGTCGCCAAAGACCTCGACCCTCAGGGCATGGAGGCGTTCATCGAGCAAGGGGTGACGCGCGGCCAGCAGCATCAGGTCCCCCGCACCACCGGGAACCACTACACGTCCCTCCGCCGCGCGCCCGAAGAGGACCTTGGCCTGGACCGCATCGAGCTCCGCGAGCACCCCGATCGCATGCACGAGATCGTCTCCGGCGTCGGTGAACAGGCGATTGATCTCGTGCAGAATGCGCTGAATTTCTCGCCCTTCACCCGCGATCGCAGCGGCCAGTCTGTTATTCAGTTCGACCACGCCGAAGGGCTCGACAAAGGAGGTCGCACCTCGAGACGAGACATCGAGGAGGAGGCCATCGAGCTGGGCTCTGGCCGAAGATCGGACAGGCAGGCAATAGCGGTCACGCCGCATGGTCGGCGGCGCATCCGTCACCACATCCCTGTTCGATCGGCGAATCGCTTCGAGCTCCGCAAGAACGTCCGAGCGGGCGCGTGTGATCTCGCGCCTCAGACGGGCCAGCTCAGGCGATGCGTCGTCGGCGACGGTTCCGTCTCGACCGAGCATCGGGGCCACCATGTCGACCAGCTCCTTGGTATCGGCGAGCCGGTCCAGAATGGGACCGAATTCATCGCTCTCAGAGGATAGGAGGCGACGACGGATGGCCGCTATCCGTCGCGCAAGGGCCAACAGGGCTACGAGGTCGCGGGGCTCCGATGGCGGTGGGGCGTCCTCTTCCAACCACGGCTCCGCCTCGTCCACTCCGGACATCGACAGCACTCCGTCGTCCTCGATCAGATGCGCCACGGCCTGGGTCAGGTGGGCATTTCGGACACGTTCCGTGGAATCGCCAGCCAGAACGGCAAGATCACGGATGACAACGCGGCCCACACGCGTTCGCGCATGGGCCGCGACCAGTTCGAGAACCTTATCGAATTCCAGTTCGACGGCAAGCGATCGGGACACCGGGCTAGAGCAAGCCGGCGCGCCGCTGCTTGGCCATCTTGCGAAGCATTTTTTTGCGGGCTTGAATCATTTCCCGCTTGCGGCGCTCGGACGGCTTCTCGTAAAAACGCCGCCGTTTGACCTCGGAGAGGATGCCAGCCTTTTCGCACTTCCGCTTGAAGCGCCGAAGTGCCTGCTCGAAGGACTCGTTGTCACGAACTGTGACTCCTGTCGGCATGTTGGCTCACCCCCTCTCGGTGCGGATTGCGCCGATGGCTGAGACGCCAGCGACGCGCACATCAAGATCGTGAGGATATCACCGAGGCCGAAAGGCGTCAATCGCACGGGATAACACCATCAATCACAACCATTTGACTGATATGGTTCCCGACAGCAGTCGGCCATTTTTTATTGGTACAGCGAGGGCGCCCCGAGGGACGCCCGTCTGGATCTTCGATTATCGATCCCGTGTCCAATCTCGGCAGCCCGAGAGCGACAACCGGGAAAAGTCCAGTCCTACTCCTCGACTACCTTGACCTTCACCGCGTCGAAATTCTTGTTGTAAACCTTGTTGTTGTTGGTTTTGAAGTAGACCGCTGCAGCACCGCCCTCACGCTTCCGATAGAGCCAGGTTTCGACCTTTCGTTTCTCGTCGACCTGGATGTTCTGGTAATAGGGCACCCCTGCGATTTCCTTGACCTCGTCCATGGTCATGTTCTTCTTCACCTCGTCGAATCGCTCCTGGGTGATGAAGCGCATTTCATCGAGCTCCGCCATCTTGTCGATCAGAGGCTGATAGGGCGGCAGTCCGATGGATTCGTAATAACTGCTCGCCGAATCCAGCTGGTTGATCGCCTTCTTATAGTCGCCGGCCTTGGCGACCGTGTCGTCTGCGATCAGGATGGCCTCGTCCGAGTACAGGTTGAGGCCTTCAGCCGTTGCTGGATGCTCGGGAAAATCGTTGAGGGCAATATTGAGGAAATCCGCCAAGGTCGATTGCACGGCGTCGTAAGCCGCATCTCGAGCTGCCGTCTGCTCTTCGATCGACGCCGGAAGTGTTTCGAGCTCCACCTTCTGCTCATCGGTCCGATCGCGCTCCTGAATAGCCTCGATCTCTGCGAGCCTGGTCTCCAAGGCCGCGAGCTCCGCTCTGGCCTGATTCAAATCTTCATGCTGCTGTTGCAGGGTTGCCAGCTGCTCCTCGAAGCGGGCTTTTTTCAAATCCTCTTCGCTCGGCCCACTCGAGCACCCGAGCAACAGTCCAAAAACAACCAGAGTCGCAATGCCATGCGGCAGGAATCGGCTTTTTCTCATGACTCCTCCCTTCGCCCTGCAAGCTAGCAGAAACCGCCTTTCGTTACAACGTCAGTCGCGGGAATCCGTGAGACCGGTTCGCTCGACCGAATCGAGCCTCCATTTCGTCGCCCACCTCAGATCGCGGATCACACGTGAAATCAATTGCTTGACGAAAGGACGCATGGCTGGCGATAATAGTTTTAGTGCGCGAATTGGAGGCCATATGGACCGGTACGATGCCATCCTCGAGCAGCTCAAACAGGCACAGAATCATGGTCTCGATTCGGTGGAAACCCGCCTCGATGCCATCGTCGCAAGCCTTGAAGAGCTGATTCAGTCGGCAAGGGCAGCTGTTCAAGACGCTCGACTCAAGGACGCCGAGGAGTTGCTGCCATTGGCCGAGGTCGAGGCACTGTTGGAAGAAGCCCGCGCCGAGGCCCAGGTCCCGCCACCGCCACCACCAGCGCCGGGCATCACGCTCGACAACCTGCGAAATCTGGACGCGGCACGCAGCCAGTCGGAACTCCTGAGGGCGCTGCTGCCGATGATGGCCGAGCATGTCGGTCGTGCCGTCGTCCTGGTCATCCGCGACGGGGTTGTTTCGGCGTGGAGCGGCATTGGGTTCGCGGACGGAGAGAAACTACGAAGCTGGCACGGTGGAGTCGCCGTTTCGCCGAGCTTTTCCGAGCTGATGGAAAACTCAAAACCGACGATGATCGATCCCAGGACCGACCCCCTGCTCTCCGAATGGCTGCAGGAGGATGCTGTTCCGGATGAAGGGGCTCTGCTTCCGATCTCCTTGCGCGGCAAACTCATGGGCATCGTCTATGTCGACCACCACGGCAACCAGCCGTGGAACATCGAGGCCGCACAGTCACTCAACGCAGTCGCCTGCTGGCTGATCGACACTCTGCACCATCGCATGACCATCCCGACGCCCACCGTTGCGGTGCTCGCATCGGCCGAGGGCGAGCCATCCGATGCCGAGGTCGCGGTCGGGGAAACACCGGAGCCATCCGCCGACGAAGAACCGGACGATGGCGTGTCCGAGGAAGCGCACGCAGTCGAATCCGAGTTTGAAGGCGGCAGTCAAGACGCTATCGAAATCGAGACTATCGAGGAAGACGACTTCGAGGAACCGGAAGTTTCCGGGGAGCCTGAACCGGCCGAGTTCGACTTCGAGCCCGAAGAGATGCCAACGGAGACCGGCGCCGAGGAGGAGGAGTTCGATTCTTCGGCAACGGTTCAGATCGATCCCACCGAAGAGGACTTGAGCCCGGAGCCTGCCGAGGAAGAGCTGCCCGCGGAGGCGGCTCCGCCTTCGGCCGAGGTCCAGCCGCCTGCCTCGGAGGTCGAAGCCCCTCCGCCTGTACGCCCGGTCGAACCACCGCCCGACATCGAAGCCGAACCCGTGTCGGACGAGGACGCTCGCCAGGAAGAGGCAAGGCGGTTTGCCCGCCTGCTCGTATCGGAGATCAAGCTCTACAACGAGGATGAGGTCGAGCGCGGTCGGGCTGAAAGGGATCTCTGCACACGTCTCAGGGAAGACATCGACCGCAGCCGCGAGATGTTCGAGAAGCGCATTCCGGCCGATGTCCGGGAAGGTCACGACTATTTTCAGGATGAGCTGATCCGGATTCTCGCCGACGGTGACGCAGATGCCCTCGGCGTGTGAATCGAGAGATCGGTAATCGTCTTCACCTTTTCTTGATCCTGATGGTGGCGGTTGCGGCCGCCGCCTGCGTTGCCGACGCCCCGGAGCCGGAAAGCCGGTCCGAACGACACGAAATCCTCGAGACGGCGTTTTCGCAATCCGAGTCGGATCCAGCTCGAGCCGCGGCACTTTTCGCAGACGCCGGTCCAGGTTCTTCTTTGGAGACATCGCGTATGACGGTGTGGGCCGCCTGCCTGGAGCGGGCCAACGCCGGACCCGACGGGTGGCGCCGCTACCTGGAAGATCGACCTCCCGAACAACTTGCGACCCGCGCGCGCCTCGCATTGGTCAGGACACTGATCGAAAGAGGTTTTTTCGAGACAGCGTTGTCTGAACGATCGCGACTGCCAAGCCTGGCACAGCCACAGGCCGATCGGCTTCTGCTCGATGTCGACGATCCTGCGATACACGATCCAGCAGCACGTCGCCTGGCGATCAGCTCCCCGGCATTCCTGTCCTCGGCAGATGGCGAACTCGACCGCAATCTGGTCTCCACCCTGTCACGACAAGAGCTCCTGGCGCGGTCAGACGCATGGATCCGTGCCGAGAGGCCATCGCGAGGAATTGCAGAGCTACGACGAAAGACGTGGTCGGGCGAAGATGAGAAGCGACGGCGGAGGGCCTTGGCTCGTGCCGCGCTTGCGGCAAACTCGCCAAGACAAGCGCTCAACGAGCTCCCTCACGAACGAAACTCCGACGCCGAAGATTTCATCCTCCGCGCACAGGCCCTGCGAGATCGCGGGTGGCATCTTTTCCCAGGTCGTGGCGAGCAGCGGGTTTTCCGAAACTGCGCGGCGGCAGCCCAGGCGGCGCTCGCCCTCGGAACGTCTGAAGAGGGACGACAATCCGCACTCATCCTCCGGCTCGAGTGTTCGACACAAGCGGAGCTGCTCGACGACGCTTATGAGAGCTGGCGAGTACTCGAGGCCGGCCAGTGGAGCGGCTCGCGTCGCAGTTGGCTCGGGCGACGCCTCGGGGTGGCGATGGCACGGGCGGGCGAACGGGATCCCCAGGTCCAGGAAATTGCCCGAAGCCTCCCCTCACAGAGGCGTTGCCTCCGTTACTGGATGGCCGTCGGCGCTCCGGGCGGCGACGACGCGATTCGTGCCGAGCTCGCCGGAGCCGAGATAGCCGATCTCTATGGCCAGTGGTCGCGAGAGGAGATCACAGCCTCGCCGAACACCGGACCTCGCTTCGGTGATGCGTCGACCCCTGCGACCCCACCGGGAGCGGTGGAGCAGCTCATCGCTGTCGGCGCCGACAAAGAGGCCCTGCGCGAGTGGCGGCGCATCCGGCTGTCGCGCCCACCGTTGCCTGAAAGGGCTTTGGCCGCCGCTGAGATGGCCGCAGGTCTCGGTCAGTCTCTCGAACCGATCCGTTGGCTACGCTCGGGCTTTCCGGAGCTCGGTACGATTGAAATGGCCCGCTCTCCGGAAAACGTGATCCGTGCCTATCTGCCCCTGCGCTGGTCGAATGCGGTCGTTGCCGCCGCGGGCGAGTCCGCAGTCGAGCCGTGGTTGATCGCAGGAGTCGCTCGCCAGGAGAGCGGCTTCTCGGCCCACGCGGTCTCCCCACGGGGGGCGATCGGAGTCCTCCAGCTCCTGCCATCGACAGCTCGCTTGCACGCGAGATCCCTGGGTTTCGGTTCCAAACCCGACCTTCAGGATCCAGAGACCAACATTCGTTTGGGCGCACGCGAAATTGGCGCCCTGATTCGCCGTTTCGGCGAGATCGAACCAGCCCTTGCGGCGTACAATGCAGGACTGACCCGAGTGCGTGGCTGGTGGAAACGGTGGCCCGATCGACACCGCTTCACCGAGGAGATCCCGATCCCGGAAACCTACGACTATGTCCGCAGGGTGACGTTTCTCGCCGATGCATACCGCCTGGTTTACGAAGAGGAATGGAGCGACGCACGATGAACACGATCGAAGTTCGCACCACGTCACACCGTCAGATGGTCGACATCACCCGTCGAGTGGCGGCGACTGTCGAAGATATCGAAAGCGGGATATGCCACGTTTACATCCCGCACACGACGGCCGCCGTGGTCATCAATGAGCACGCCGACCCGGATGTCGCGCGAGATCTGATTGCCGCCTACGAAGCGATGGTGCCGGATATTCGTTTCGCTCACGCCGAAGGCAATTCCGATGCCCACCTCATGACGACTCTGCTCGGCAGCTCGGTCACGGTACCAGTGGCAAATGGCCGATTGCGGCTCGGCACCTGGCAGGGGATCTTCTTCGTCGAGCTCGATGGACCACGCACACGGAAGGTCTGGGTCGACATTCGCTGAAGCGTGCATCTGCGCTTCGCGCCGAAGTGCTATCGAGAGTCAATCACGATCTCCAGCCACGATCTGCACTAAGGGGCCTCATTCGAGTTACTTAACCGATTGTACATATTGTCAGACATACAAGTATAAGAAAACAAAAGATTTCTCCCTCTTGACAGTTCAGGAATCTTTCCGACAATGGAGTCGGAGGACCGTGCTATGCCTCGGTGGATTTCCCCGCGTTTCATCTCCCGTCAACTCGCTCTTCCCATTCTCGTCGCGGTTGCGTTCTGGGGCTTGGTCGGTGGCGGAACGGTGGTCGCTCAGGAAGAGGAGTACGAGCCGATCGACAGCACCGCCTGCGCCGACTGCCACGAGGCCACCCGATACGGGTCCGCCTTTGCCGATGACATCTCGCACTCCGCACACGATGGTCTCGAGTGTCTCGACTGCCACGTTGATCGCGACACCGTTCCCCACCGCTCGCTGGAGGAGACGTTCTTCCCGGGCTGTCAGGGATGCCGCACCTGCCACGAGGAAGCGTCGGAGGAATATCAGGCGCACGGCCGCGCCCGGCTCGGCTCGTGCGAAGACATGCCGCAGTGTTCGGACTGCCACGGTTCACACGACATCCTGCCGTCGACCGCCGCGCGGTCCTCCGTTCACCCGACCAATCTTCCCCAGACCTGCGGCACATGCCACGAAAACCTCGACATCACGACAAAGTACGACATTCTGATCGACCACCCGATCCAGATCTACGCGCGTTCCGTCCACGGACAGGCGACCCGCGGCGGCGTCTACGTGGCCGCGAGCTGTAATGACTGCCACTCCTCCGGCGGCACCGCACATAAGATCCTGTCTCCGGGGTCCCCGGATTCGAGCATCAACCACTTCAACATCCCGAAGACCTGTGGCCAGTGCCACAAGGGCATCGAATCCGACTACTGGGAGGGCATCCACGGCCAGCTGGTGGCACGGGGAGAGACCGACGCACCGGTGTGCACCGACTGCCATGGTGAACACGGCATCCTGTCGCCAGACGATCCGCTGTCGCCGGTGTCCGGATCGAAGGTCGCCGAGATGACCTGCTCGCCGTGTCACGAATCGGCGGTGCTCAACGAGAAATACGGCATCAAGACCGAGCGTTTGACGACCTTCATTGATTCCTACCACGGGCTCAAGTCGAAGGCCGGCGACACCCACGTCGCGAATTGCGCGTCGTGCCACGGCGTCCACCGGATTCTGCCGAGCTCGGACCCGACCTCTACAGTCAATCCGGCAAACCTGCAGCACACCTGCGGTGAATGCCACCCGAATATCTCCGAGAAGATGGCGTCGACGCCGATACATGGTCTTGGCGGCCAGGGGCTGCGCACCCCAGCGGCAGACGTCGTCGAGAAGATCTACATCGTTGCCATCACAGTGATCATCGGGCTGATGATCCTCCACTGGGTCATCGACCTCATGCGCCACCTCGCGGACAGGATCAAGGAGCGCCCGGCGGTCCTTCGCATGCATAT
Organism: Acidobacteriota bacterium; assembly: GCA_022340665.1. Classification (NCBI taxonomy): domain Bacteria; kingdom Pseudomonadati; phylum Acidobacteriota; species Acidobacteriota bacterium. The sequence continues at coordinate 30,972 of JAJDNM010000020.1, forward strand.
CGACGAGGTCGTCCAGCACGCGCTGCTCACGATCACGTTCATAACCCTGGTGATTTCTGGTTTCGCTCTCCGATACGACCAGGGCTTCATGGCGCGCTTCTTCTTCGGATGGGAAGGAGGATTCGAGATCCGCGGCGTGGTCCACCGAGCTGCAGCGATCGGATTCATGATCACGATCATCTGGCATGTGCTGTACCTCTTCTCTCCGAGAGGCCGCACGTTCATCAAGGACATGTGGCCGATCAAGCGCGACTTCCAGTTCTTCGCCCGCCGCATGCTCTACAACCTCGGGCTGCGTCCGCGGATGGAGTGCGTCCAACGATTCAACTACGTCGAAAAGGCGGAGTACTGGGCACTGGTGTGGGGCACGGTGGTCATGGTCATTACCGGTGTCATGCTTTGGTTCGACAACTGGTTCATCCAGTTCCTTCCGAAAGGGGTCCTCGACGTCGCCCTGGTGATTCACTTCTGGGAGGCCTGGCTGGCCTCATTGGCGATTCTGATCTGGCACTTCTACTCGGTAATCTTCCATCCCCACGTCTACCCGATGAACCCGAGCTGGATCACCGGCCATGTGCCAGAGGATATGTACGAACATGAGCACCCGGGCCACCTCGAAGAGGCACGACGGGAAACAGAGCGGGTCATCGACCGTCGCATCGAACGCATGCGCAAAAGGGACTCCCAGACCGATCAGGAGGAACAGCCGAAGACAGAGGCGAAACCGAAAGAGGACACCGAAGACGACGAGTCGTGACCCCGGCCGCCAGCATAGACTCACGAATCGGAGACCGGTGTAGACTGGCGGGCGGAGGATCAACCGATGTCCGTCGACCCCAAGCTGCTCGAAATTCTCGTCTGTCCGGTGGACAAGACCCCGCTCGAGGTGATCGAGCTGCCCGAGGCGGTTTGCCGCCAGCTGGTGGAAAAGTACCGGGATCAATTCAAGGGTGAAGAGCCGGTGGTCGAGATCGGTCTCGCTTCGCCCGCCGGACGCGTGTACCCGGTTGTTTCCGGCATTCCCGTGATGCTGGTTGATGACGCTCTGTCGCGCGAGGAGATCGAGGGCTGACCAGGCTCGAAAACACCGCCGCAGCTCTTTTGATTGTCGGTGTCGCAGCCAGCATCAAGATCGCCCTCAGCAACGTCCTGCTCGGCATTTCCGGTCTCTTGTGGTTGGCCGTTCTGGTCCGAGGATTCGCGCGTCGTCCCCGCGCATCTATCCTGGTGCCGCTCGCGGGATACGCGGTCGTCTCCGTCGCCTCCGCCCTGTGGTCCGCCGACCCGCGACACAGCGTTACCGAACTCGCGGACCTGCTGACTCTCGCGCTCGTGCCAATGATAATTTCGATGCTCGACCAGCGCAGATGGGATCGGCTCCTGATGCTCCTTGCAGCAGTTCTTGCCGCCTCTGCTACGACTGGGCTCATGCAATATGTACTTTCTGGAGACCCCATCCACAACCGGATCCGAGGATTCGCCACCCACTACATGACCTTTTCAGGTTGGACCCTGGTCGTGACCCTGGTGCTGCTCGGCCGCGTTTTCTTCGACTGGAATCGGCGCCACCTGCTGTGGGCGCTGCCGGCCGCCGCTCTCGGTGTGGCAACTCTCCTGCTCGGCCTCACCCGCGGCGCCTGGATCGGTTTGGCAACCGGCCTCCTGCTCGCCGTCGCCGCCGGCCGGCCCCGGACTCTGGTCATGCTGCCACTCGTGATTTCCCTGCTCGTGCTTCTCACGCCACAGCCGGTATTGCACCGTGCAGCGACAACCCTCAACCCCGGTGATGCCGCGACCAGAGCGCGGCTCGGCATGTTTCGATCCGGGATGGGAATGGTGCAAGACCACCCCTTCCTCGGCCTCGGCCCCGGGTTGGTGCAACCCGCATTCGCGGATTACCGTCGCCCGAACGGGCCCGAGCGAATCCCGCACCTGCACAACAACGTCATCCAGATCGCCGCCGAACGGGGCCTCGCCGGTTTGGCGGCCTATCTGGCGGTCCTGATTGTCTTCGCGACCCACGTTGTCAGGGCCGTTCGGTTTGGGCCGACCGAGGCGAGGCCAGCGGTCATCGGTTGTGCGATGGCGGTTGCGGGGGTGACGGCGGCGGGTTTGTTCGAGTACAACTGGGGGGATGCAGAGGTCTGGATCGTGACCCTGACAAGCCTGAGCGCGCCGTTTGCCCTCGCGCCCCGGGGATCGAAATGAGCGAACCCATCTACACCGTTTCGGCGCTGGTCGCTGAGGTCAACGCCCTGCTCGAGCAGGGGTTTTCCGGGCTGCGAGTCGAGGGTGAGGTGACCAATACGAGCGCCTCCGGCCGCGGCCACGTCTACTTCACGCTCAAGGACGAAACTGCATCGGTCGACTGCGTGATGTGGGCGTCGCGCGCCCGACGTCTCAAGTTCGAACTCGAGCACGGCCTCGCCGTACTGGTTCTCGGGTCGTTGACGATCTACCCACAGCGCGGCCGATTCCAGATGGTGGTCGACGATATCCAACCTCAGGGCCTCGGCGCCCTGCAACTGGCATTCGAGCAGCTGAAAGCGAAGCTCGAGGCCGAGGGCCTGTTCGCCACCGAGCGCAAGCGCAGTCTGCCGGCGCTCCCGAACAGAATCGGAATCGTCACCTCGGCGACCGGCGCCGCGCTCCAGGACATGCTCAAGGTGCTTCATCGTTTTTCCAACCTCGAAATCATCGTTGCTCCCGCGATGGTGCAAGGCGAAGGGGCAGCCCAGGAAATCGCTGATGCCATTGGGCGCCTTGCCAGCTCCGGACGGGTCGACGTGATCATCGTCGGACGCGGCGGTGGCAGCCTCGAGGATCTGTGGGCCTTCAACGAGGAAGACGTCGCGAGAGCGATTGCCGCCAGTCCGGTCCCAGTGATCTCGGGCGTCGGTCACGAGGTCGACTTCACGATCGCCGACTTCGTGGCCGACATTCGCGCGACCACACCCACCCAGGCAGCCGAGCTGGTGGTATCCCGCCTCGAAGAGCAGCAACGCCGAATCGCGGATGCGCACGCACTTCTGCTACGCGGTTTCGATCGCAAGCTCGGCCTCGCACGCACCCGTCTGGCGGGCCTAATCGGTTCTTCGGGCCTGGCGCGAGTGCCGCAGCGGGTTCGCCTGCTGCGAGAGCGCTTTCAGCGAGCCCATCGGCTCGGCCCCGCACTGAGGCGGGTCCACGCCAACGCCAAAACTCGCCTCGACCATGCCGTACGGGGGCTCGAGCGACTGCCTGCTCGGGTCGCGGCCGGAGGGCACCGCCGGCTCCTGACAAGCCGAAAAGAGCAGCTCGCGCTGCTCATGGCGACGCGCCTGGCCGGAGCTCACGCGCGAATCAGGGCGGGAGAACGTGCCCTCACCCACCTCGGTCCCACGAAGGTCCTCGAGCGCGGCTACTCCATCACCAGCGTTGAAGGGTCATTGACACCCCTACGCGATGCGTCCGCAGTTCGCGGCGGTCAGGCGTTGACCACCCGACTCGCCCGCGGGGTTATCCGATCCCTGGTGCGCAATGGGCCCGCCGGTCCCAAGCAGCCAAAATCCGACCCGGCACAACAGCCGTCTCTCTTCGACAACGACGCGGAATCCCAGCCCGAAAAACCTGGAGCAGAGCATGAGTGACAAGAAGAAAAAGGTTGATCGGTTCGAAGACCAGTTGGCCCAACTGGAGGACATCGTGGACCGTCTCGAGGATGAATCCGTAGGCCTGGAAGAAGCCCTCGGTCTCTTCGAAAGCGGTATGGACCTGGCGCGCCGTTGCCGTGCCCGCCTGGCTGAGGTCGAGCACCGGGTGACCCAGCTCCTGGAGACGGAAAATGAGGACGACGAAGCCGCCGACGAGGACGCCGAGTGACCGTTGAGCGCCTGCTCGCTCGTGAGAGGGCAGTGGTCGAGACCGCTCTCCGGGAGCTCCTTCCCCCTTCGGGGGCCTGGCCGGAGCGCTTGTGGACGGCAATGGAGTATGCGGTCTTCGCCGGCGGGAAGCGCGTCAGGCCAGTGCTGGCCCGTCTCGCGTACCGTGCGGCGGGAGGGGACCCAGACGAGATCACCCGTGCCGCGTGTGGCCTCGAGCTGATCCACACCTACTCGCTGGTCCACGACGACCTCCCGGCGCTCGATGACGACGTGCTGCGCCGAGGCCATCCAACGATCCATGTCGCCTTCGACGAGGCGACAGCGATCCTGGTCGGAGACGCCCTGCTCACGGAAGGGCTCCTCCAGCTCTCGCGCCATCCTGAAGGTGATGAATGGGCAAAAAGACGTGTCGAGGCCGTCGAGATGGTCGCCGATGCCGTTTCGGCGCGCGGGATGATTGGTGGACAGGTTGAGGATCTGGAAGCAACCGGACTCGTCGAGAACAGCAACGAGGATCTGCAGACACGACTCGAGCGCATCCATCGACACAAGACGGGCTGCCTGCTGAGAGCCTCGGTCGAGCTGGGCGCGATTCTGGGAGGCGTCGAAACCTCGCTTCGCACGCTGTTCTCCGGGTACGGGGAGGAACTCGGTCTTGCATTCCAGATCGCGGACGACATCCTCGATTCCACAGCCGACGCAAAGAAGCTCGGTAAGAGCCCCGGAAAGGACGAAGCCGGCGGCAAGCTGACCTACGTCACCCTGTACGGCATCGATTTGGCCCGACACCGCCTCGACGAGCTCGAGCATCAACTCGTCGAGAAGGCGCAGGCGATCGAAGGCGTGGATGGTGAACTCGCCGCTGTGGCGCGATTTGTCTGTCGACGGAAGTCATAAGTGCAGACACAAACCCGGTCCTGGAGTTGTAGGGGCGGGACATATCCCGCCCTTGGTCGCCGAAATCCACGTCAATGACCATGGGCGCCATGTACGGCGCCCCTACACATTCTTCGCCTCAACGCCCCTGGGGGATGGGCGGAAAATCCGAAATTCGAAATCCCAAATCTAAATTCCGAAATCCCGCGGGCGGGCGGATTGTGGTTTTTCTGTCAATGATGGCGGCCATCTCTGGACGATGCAGCTGCACTTCGGGTACTGTTGAATCTGATGTTGCGGAAACGCACCTTACTTCTTTTCCTGCTCGCTTTTGTCCTACGACTCATCCTTCAAGGGTGGGACTTCGGCGTAACCTCCTCATCGTCCCATCCGGACGAAAGGCAAGTGGGGTTCGTCACCGAACGGGCAGAAGGATGGTTCGATGATCCTGAGTTCTATGCCTACGGTTCGCTCCACTTTCAGGTCATCCACCTGACCGCGACCATTCTCGGTGTCGGCGACAACATTCGTGGATACATCGTCAGTGGACGGGCAATCTCGTTGATGGCGTCGATGATCGCCATCTTCCTCGGCTGGTTCATCGCCACCCGATCGTGGGGACGGAGAACCGGCGATCTCTTCGTATTCCTGGCAGCCTGGGTACCTCTCGATCTTCAACAATCACACTTCACGACGGTCGAGGCACACCACGCAGCATGGGTCATGGCGGCGCTCGCAGCATGCATCTGGCTCGCCCATAGCGGGCGACCGATTGCGGCAGCCGCTTCGGGTGCCGCGATCGGTGCCTCGCTGGCGGTCAAGGTCGCATCTCTCGCACTTGGCCTTCCGCTTCTCGCGGCGGCGCTGATTGCCGCCCGCGGCCGAGGTGTGCTGGAGGCGATTCGGCTTCTCGCCATCGCCGGTGCCGCCGGCATGACCTGCTTCTGGCTCTGCCAGCCGTGGGCATTTGCCGGCGGCCGGCCGCCGATCAGCATCGTTGCGACGGCAGTCGTCGCCGCTGCAGCCATCGGGCTGGCCGATCGCACGTCTGGTGGCGCGAGGACGGTCTCTCTGGTCGTCGTGTGCATCGCCTGTGTTGTCGTAATGCTTCAGGGCGCAGCACTTCTCGGCATCGGCGGCGAACGGATCATCGGCAGGAGCGGTTCGGCGGCCCTCGTCGGCACTACTCTCAACCCGTCCTATCTGGAGGGTGTCGGCCACGAGATCGCGATGGTCACCGGTGCCTCCGATCTGGCCTACGTGCGGGTCTATGCGCACACGCTTCCGGTGCTCTATCCGCTGCGTGAGCTCGCTCTCTGGGGCTGGGGCGTCTTCCTGCTGCTCGCCGCGATCGCGGGTTCAGTCGCGGGCTGCTGGCGGCTGGGAGTTCGGTGGCGGCGGTGGTTGGATCGCCGCTGGACCGACTCCTCGATCCTCTTCGTGATCCTCGCTACATGGTTGCTGCCAATGGCCTCGAGGTTGAGCACTCTACAGGTTAAGTTCCTCCGCTACTGGGAGCCCCTGACGGTGCCAGCGGCGTTGATCGCCGCCTGGTGGCTTCTGCGACTTCCGAAGAAGATACGAACTCCCGCAATCGCGGTAGTGGCTGCCGGCACAGCGCTGTGGGGTCTCGCCTATACCTGGTCCTTTGTCGAACCTCATCCCCATCGCACCGCTTCGAGGTGGCTCGGTCCGATGCTTGCTGACGAACAGGTCGTGGCCTTTGAACACTGGGACGAGCACATCAATTTGATGATTGAAGACGGTGCTGTGGAGACGGTCGATCTGCCATCATACGACCTGCCTGACGATGGACAGAAGGTCGAGACCTGGACCAGCGCACTCGCTCGTGCCGACTGGGTGATCCTGACCTCCAACCGCGTCTGCAGAACCGTACTCGCCAACCAGGACCGCTTCGAGAAGACGGCGCGACTCTACAAGCTGTTGTTGTCAGGAAATGCAGGCTTCGAAGTTCTGACCCGGGTGAACCGAGGTCCGAGGATCTTCGGTGTCCGGCTGCCCGTACAGCGGGCAGACGAGAGCTTCCTCAACTACGAGTTTCCGCAGGTCGTTATCCTTCGCCGCATCGCCGATGTCAACCCCGGGGAACTGACCGAACGAGTCAGACGGCCGCTGCCCTACCTCGAGGACATGGCCTACGCGGACATCGAACGCCACTTCCTGGCCGAGGTTCCGGAGCTGCCCCCGGTGCCAACCAAACCGCGTCAACTCTTCGACCTCACGATCTGGATTCTTCTTTTTTCGGGACTCGGTTTGGCGTCCTGGGGACTGCTGCTGCCGATCTCCAAAAGTTGGCCGGATACAGGCGCCGGTCTGGCGCTGGTGACCGGGTGGATCGTGCCTGCGTGGCTAATGTGGATGGGCTCGGAACTTCGAATCTGGGAAATCGGCCCGGCTACCGCCACATGGATCACACTCGCCCTGATGGCGGCGGGCGGCGTCGCCATCTTCAGGCGATGGTCCGTGATCAAGGACATTTTCCGCCGACGGAGATCCTCGGTCCTCATGGTGTTGGCAGTGACGGCAACTGTTGGCGCCCTGTTCCTCGTAGTGCGTGCCTGGAACCCGGCCATCCACTGGGGCGAAAAGCCGATGGACTTTTCGTTCCTCAACGCCTTTCTTCGTGCCCCGAACTGGCCGACTGGAGAGCCCTGGATGGCAGGGATGCCTCTCCACTACTACTACTTCGGCGAGGTGCTCGCCGCCTACCCGATCCTGGTAGCGGGCTGTACTGCAGGGGTGGGTTATAACCTGATCTGCGGGACCATCCCCGCCCTCTTCGCATCAGTTCTCGCCGGCCTCGGGCTCCTGCTCGGCCGCCGGTTTCCGATTCGAAAGCAGTGGCAGATTGCCGCTGCTTCGGTGTTGCCGTTGCTGGTGCTGCTGACCGGCAACCTCGCCTGGCCATGGCTGCTCGATACCTTGAAGACGGGCAACCTGTTCGATCTGTGGTGGGCAACATCCCGTGTGGTACCTGGGTTTGCGATCGATGAATATCCCTTGTGGACGACTCTCTTCGCCGATCTACACGGCCATTTCATCGCCTTCCCTGTTCTCGTCACCACGTTTGCGTGGGGCTGGCTCTGCGTCACGGCCCGGGATCGGAAATGGATCGCTGCGGCCTTCCTATGCGGCATCGGCGCGGCGGTTGTCGTCGCCACCAACCCCTGGGATTTGTTCATCCTCACCGGCGCGTTGGGGGTGGGTACGATTGTGGCAGCCCGCCGCCCCTTCCGCGGTCTCGCACGACTGGGTGCCGCGGCGACTCTCAGCGTACTCGCCGCCGCACCCTTTATCGTCGAGCTGGTGGCCGGCATCAGCGCCGGCGCGGGTGAGCGCGGACTATTCCTCACCGCCGCCGATTTCGCGCCAGCCTGGGCGATCCTGCGACACTTCGGACTGTTCATCATCCCGCTCACCGTCCTCGCGATCGTCCTCCTCGGCCGCCGTTTCTGGATCGTGCTGCCAACCGCCGCCCTCGGGACAATTGTCGGGCTCAGCTTCAGGTCGAGCGCTGCGGCCTTCGCGCTCGCCATCCTTGCCGTCTTCGCGACGATGACGGTCCGTTCGAAGAATCGCCTCGATCGCCTTGCCTGGTCGATGGCCGGTCTTGGCATGCTCGCGGTTGCAGCCTGCGAGCGCTTCACCCTGATCGATCGCATGAACACGATCTTCAAGATCTACAATGGAGTCTGGGTATTGCTGGCGTTCGCACTCGGCGCCGCCCTACTGCGGACACGCGGCCGGAAACTGGCCGTCCTGCTGGCTGTATGGGTTCCGCTGCAACTCGTCGCCCTCGCCAATCTTCCGTTGGGCATCGCTCAGGGCTGGAAGCTGCCGCGAATGACATCGCCGCGCCCGACCCTCGACGGTCAGGCGTTTCTCGCCACACAAGACCCCGAGACCTGGTTCCTCGTCCGGTCTCTCCAGGGCGTCGCCCGGCCCGGTCAGGCCATCGCCGAAGCGGCCGGTCCCTACTACAGCGAAGTCACCCGCATCACCATGCACACTGGCCAGCCGACTGTGGTCGGATGGGACTGGCATCTCAAGCAACGCGGTCAACCGCCTGCCGAAATTGCCGCGCGCTTCGAGGATCTCGACCTGCTGTACCGAGGCGGGAACACGAGCCAGCGCCGCGCAGTCCTCGATCGGTATGCCGTTGCCTGGGCAGTGGCCGCACAGGTCGAGCGCAACCGTTATGGGATCGATGCCGAGGACCCCCTGGGCGATATCGACGGCGTGCTCGAGATGGCCGAACGCGACGGCGCGGTTCTTTACCGGGTACTACCGACCGGCGGTCCAACCAAACGGACCATTCTGCCGGCAGCCGAGATTCCACCCGGCATGAATCTCTTCGGCAGGCTGGTCGACCCGGGCGACCAGATTGTCCGCTCCATGGCCCTCGACGACTCCGGCGCGACGGCTATTCTGGCCAACGGAAATATCGTCGACTTCAACCTCGAGGCCAAACGCAACCGTAACCTGGCCGCCCCTCCGTGCGAATCTTCCGGGATTGCCCGACGCCGCAGCGAGCGATGGGCAATCTGCCGCAACGGCAGCACCTGGCGTCTCGCCGGGAATCGATGGGTCGGCGAGGGGCAGGTCGGTGGAGCGACAGGGCTGGCTGCCGATGGTGATCTGTGGGCCTGGGGGCCTGGAGGGATCTGGCGATACCAGGGCACTTCAAACTGGCGCCAGACCGTCGCGGCCGCGGTCACGGCAGCGGCCGCTCGAGGACAGCAGATCGCTTGGAGCGACGGCGCGAATATCTGGATCGGTGACTACGGTCGGCCGGGCAAGGTTGGAGCAGCCCTCGAAGATGTCCGCGCCCTCGCCTGGCAGGGCGACGTTCTCTGGGCGCTCGCCGCAGACGGACTTCATCGGGCCGGCAGCACCGACCTCCCGTGGCGAACGGTGACCAACGGCTCCGATCCTCTGTTGGCCATGGCCGGTTCGACAAACTCTCTCTGGCTCGTGAACCGGGATGGTTTCGTTCTCCGGCCCGAACGCCACTCGTGCCCGTCTCCCTGGACCACCGGGGGCACCCTGGGTGCTGGCTTCCTGCACGAGCCGCGTGGCCTGGCAGTCTCGCCGCGGGGTTGGTTCGCGGTTGCCGACACATTCAATCACCGCATCCTCTGGTACACGGCCGAAGGCCGCTGTCTCGACGAGATCGGTTCGGAGGGAACCGCTGCTGGAGAATTCCGCGAGCCCTCGGGTATCGCACTCGCGGGCGACGGATCACTGGCCGTTGCCGACACCTGGAACGGCCGCATCCAGGTGCTTCGGCCGAATGGCGTCACCGAGGTATTCGGCAGGAACCTCTTTGGTCCGCGGGGCCTGTTGTGGGCGCCCGACGGATCGCTGCTGGTGTCGGACACCGGCAACAAGCGACTCCTCCAGTTCTCGCCACCCGGATGGAAACAAGAGGACGTTGTCCGCCTTCCGGGACAGCCGGTTGGACTCGCGTGGTCGGCTGGCCTGCTTGCGGTCGCCACCCCGGCGGACGGCGCCCTCTTCCTGGTCGATGTGCCGTCCAGAGAGATCGTGCGAAGGATCGACCTTCGCTGTTGGAACTCGCACGACCAACAGGAAGCCTACCTGGCCACATTGCCCTCGGGCGAGATCGTCGCCAGTTCGCCCCAATACGGCGAGCTGTGGGCCATCGATCCCACCGGGGACGATTCGCAACGGCTGCTGCACGACGGTCTCGACGGGATCACCGCCATCGCCCTCATGCCCGACGGAAACCTGCTCGCTTCACTCACCTGGGCAAACCGGCTGGTGAAGGTCCCGATCGAGGAATGACCCGCCAGGGGTGCAGAGGGGCAGAGGAGAAAAGGGGAAGAGAGACACTGGCGCCCGCTTGTGGGTCCCGGGTCTTCAACTCCTGCGAAACACCGCCAGCTCTTCCAGATTGCCTTTCTGACCGCGGATCGGTGACTCGACAACGCCGACCAGCGCCAGGCCGAAATCTTTCAGCGAGCGAACGGTCTCGTCAATCACCCTCCGTCGCGTCGGTTCGTCGCGCACGATGCCGCCCTTGCCCACCTGCTCACGACCAGCCTCGAACTGCGGCTTGACAAGGCACACGAGCCAGGCTCCCGATGTCAGATGTGGTAGAAGAGCTGGAACCACAAGCCTGAGAGATATGAACGAAACGTCGACAGTCGCCAACGCCGCAACGAACGGCAGGTCCACGGTGTCCAGATGTCTCGCGTTCACGCCCTCCATCACAATCACCCGAGGGTCGTTGCGCAGACGCCAGTCGAGTTGACCACGACCAACGTCTAATGCGATCACGCGGTTTGCCCCCCGTTCGAGGAGCACATCGGTGAAACCGCCGGTGGACGATCCGATATCGAGGCAATCGACACCCTCAGGCGAAATCGAAAAGGCGTCGAGTGCTGCGACCAGCTTGAGACCACCTCGAGACACCCACGGATGGTCGGGCTCGATGATCTCGATCTCCGCGTCTTCAGAAACCTGCGTGCCGGCCTTGCTCTCGACCGCCCCTTCGAGCATCACCCTGCCGGCGAGGATCAGAGCTTGCGCTCTGGACCGGGACGGCGCGAGGCCGCGCTCGGTGAGCACTACATCAAGGCGTTGTTTCTTGCCCACCTGCCGATGGTATCGATTCGGGGAGAACCCGTCGAGAAGGATGATTCCTCTGCCACTCTTCTTTTCTCTTCCTCCCCCTGGAGAATCTAGGGCGCGATATCATTCTGGCCGAAGGAGCACCGATGGACAAATATTCAATGACAGTTTCATTTCCTGGCGGCAAGAAAGTTGACGCCAGCTACAACGGCTTCGTGATCAAGACCGACCAGGATGTCGACTCCGGGGGTGAGGGGTCATCACCCGAGCCCTTCGACCACTTCCTCGCCTCGATCGCAACCTGCACCGGAATCTACGTTCTCGGATTCTGTCAGAAACGGGATATCCCGACCGACGGCATCAGCCTGACCCAGAGCTGGAAATTCGAAGAGAAAACGAGGCGCCTGACGGACGTACGGATCGCGATCGAGGTGCCGACCGATTTTCCGGAGAAGTACCGGGGCGCTCTGGTCCGCGTGGCGAATCAGTGCAAGGTGAAAAAGACGATGGAAGATCCGCCGGAGTTCGTGATCGAGACAGTAACCGTTTGAGTTCGGAACTCGGAGATCGGAATTCGGAATTTCCACCCCTTCCCCCGATGATATGAAGGGTTACCCGGGTGAGTGGGCGGCATTTCTAATTCCTCATTCAGAATTCCGAATTCCGAATTCGCGCCACGGGCGCGTCAGAGTTCGTCCGCCCGGGTGGAGATCGGTCCGCGGTAGTTGTGCTCGAGCCTGACCTGGGCGACCTGCGGACCGAAACCCCGGTAGGCCTCCTTGATCCGCGTCAGGGCATTCGAGCGCCAATCGACGTAAGGATTGTCGATCTGCACCGGATCGAGAGCGCCTGCGAGCGCGACCTTCGATGTCGCGCAGAAGCGGCTCATGAGGGTCTTGGCGAGATGGCGGTCGCCATTCTGAAGCTCATCCACCAGAACGATGGATCGCTCGATATCGAGGCCCCGCAGCATCGAGGTCGAGACCATCGTCAGCCGATCGGTAGAACGCAGCTCCTCCATGAAATCGTGCTCGTTCGACAGGGACAGCGATCGAACAGCCTGAAAGAACGGCTCGAGCCACGGTGACAGCTTGCTCTCATAGTCCCCGGGAAGGTAGCCGAGGTCGTACTGGCTGGAGGCGTGCTCCGGCCGCAGGAGCAGCAGTCCGTGATCGTAACCGTAGTCCGGCGTCAGCGGCTGCGACTGCGGGGCAACGCGCCAGGTGGTCGGCTGACCGACGAGCATATAGAGGCCGGTCGCGACCATCATCCGCGTTTTGCCCGAGCCAGCTGGGCCGTCCAGCACCACGAGCTGCACATCTGGGTCGAGGAGAAACTCCATCGCCAGGGTCTGCTGCGGGTCCCGCGGCGTGAATCCGAGGATCGGGCGAGGTTTGTATGTCATCCGCTTGCGGTCCCAATACTGGGCGAAGCGAAGGTCTTCGACCCGTTCCATCTCCGGATTGGCACGGGTGAGGAGGGTTTCATCACCACATTGCAGAACGACTCCCATGTTCCACAGAAGCTCCGGCGAATCCCTCAGCGTCAAGTCATCGCTCGCCAGCCATCGCTCACCCGGAGCACCACTGTCGAGAAAACGCTGCATCGTCTCTTCGCTGATCTCGCCCTCGACGATCCCCCGATAGATCTCGTCCACGCTCTCCAGGCTGACCTTGCCGTAGCGCAGATTCTCCGCCGCGATTGACAGCGCGTCGCATTTGAGTAGGAGGTTGGAATCCTCGGAAATCACAACCACCTCATAGCCAGGGTGGCCGTTCGATCTCGCGACTTCGGCGATGCGCTGGGCGCTGGCGAGGATGTGGTTGTCTCCCGACTCGGCGCTGTAGGGCTCGGCGGTCATGCCTTCCGTCTCCCACGCGAGGATGCCCCCGGCTGATGTCCGCGGAAATTCATCCGCGTCCGCCTGGTGGCTAAAGAGGCGCTCGACGCTGTGATGGATGAGGTGGTAGCGGCGATATTCGAGCATCTTCCGCATCACCAGGCGCGCCGCGTGGCGCACACCTTCCGACTTGGACCTCGAAGCCTGGAGCCGACCCAGTTCCTCGATCACCTGGTGCAGGAGCACCACAACATTGCCACCGGTGAGGAGTCGATCGAGGGCGTCCGGGTTTTCGATCAAGGCCGAGGTGTCAGGGATGTACACCGTGCCGGATAGGCCATCAGCCGTACTGTGCATCGGCGTTCAGTGTACCACCAATTCTCCTATTGCAGTCTCCTCTGATAAGCGTCTTGTACCATGAGCCCATGACGCTCTTCGAGGGATCCCTGCTGGTCGCAAATGCACCCCTGAAATGGCATCCAAGACTGGCACGCATGGCGTCCACGGCGAGCCCTCTGCTGGCGGCGGATGGCGGCGCCAACCACCTTGCCCGTATCGGACTTCGGCCAGAAAAGGTGATCGGCGACCTCGACTCCATCAGCACAAGCGCCAGGGCCTGGCTCGGAGAGCCGAGCATGCTCCACCTCCCGGACCAGAGTCGGACGGACCTCGACAAGGCAGTCGCGTATGCGTTCGATGAGATGGGAGTCGAGCGACTCACCGTGCTGGCAGCCCTCGGAGGCCGCACGGATCACGATGCCAGCAACCTGGGGTTGCTCGCTCGGCTGGCAATGGGCGAGCGATTGGTTTTCGAGGATGTCGGTCAGCGGGTCCTGGCCTTGATCGGGGAAGCCGCGCTGCTCGCCGCCCCGGGTGAGGCCTGGTCATTCTGGACCTTCGACCCGGCGGTCCGGGTCTCGATTGACGGAGTTCGCTGGCAGGTTCGTGATGCCGACCTCAGCGCTGGGACCACGCCCTCGATATCAAACGAAGCGACCGGGGAAGAGATCCGCATCCAGGCGACCGGCGGCGCCGTCGTCGTAGCGCGCCACTACCGTTAGAACGTTTGAACGTTAAACGTTAAAACGTTTGAACGTTCTAACGAAAAGAGCCCGGCTGATGCCGGGCTCGACGCTTCGAATTGGCTGGGGTGCAGGGACTCGAACCCCGATTCTACGGTCCAGAGCCGCATGTCCTGCCATTGGACGACACCCCAGCACGGCCCCCAAACGGGGACGCGATTATAACAACAGAGCGATTTGGGTCAACCGGTGCGAACCTCCGTTCGCCATAGTTTTGAGTGTTAAGTTATGAGTTTTGAGTTATCCCCCGCCCACCCGGATGCTGTGGGCGGGGTGGGCGGCAACTCAAAACTCAAGACTAAGAACTCAAAACTCCGTGCTACGCCCACCCTCTCAGGTGGCAGGCAGTGGCGACGCGCTGGATGGCGATCATGTACGCTGCATCGCGCATGTACTCACCGGTCTCGTCCGCCAGATCGGCCACCGCGCGAAATGCTCTGGTCATCTTCTGATCGAGGCGCTCGAGCACCTCCTGTTTCGGCCAGAAGAAGTTGGTGTTGCACTGCACCTGCTCGAAGTACGAGCAGGTGACGCCACCTGCATTGGCCAGGAAATCCGGGATGACGAAGATGCCCCGCTCCTTGAAGGCCTCGTCCGCCTCCGGCGTCGTCGGACCGTTGGCACCTTCGGCGACGATCTTCACTGTGTCCGGGATCCGGCCGACGTTGTCGGCGGTGATCTGGTTCTCGAGCGCGGCGGGGACCAGGATCTCTACCTCCTGGTCGAGCCACGCGTCGGCCTCGAGGATTTCGTAACCGTTGGCCTCGGCCTCCTTCTTATCGATGGTGCCGAACCGGCTGGTGATGGAGAGCAGATAGTCGACGTCGATCCCGTCGCTCTTGCGGAAGGTGTAGGCAGCCTGATCATCGTTGTCCCAGCAGGCCACCGCCACGACTGTCCCGCCGAGCTCGATGAAGAGCTTGGCGGCGTATTGGGCGACGTTACCGAAGCCCTGCATCGAAGCCCGCCCACCTTCGATCGAAAGGCCCTGCCTCTTGAGGGCTTCACGCACCGTGTAGATGACGCCATATCCGGTCGCCTCGGTTCGCCCCAGCGAGCCACCGAGCTCGACCGGCTTGCCGGTGATGGTTCCGGGGTAATGGCCGGCGGCGAGTTTCTCGTACTCGTCGAGAATCCACACCATGTGCTGCGGGTTGGTCATGACATCGGGCGCCGGCACATCCTGTACCGGTCCGATGTTCCGTGCGACCTGCCGCACCCAGCCCCGGCACAGAGCCTCCTGCTCGCGGGAAGAAAGGTCGTGAGGATCACAGATGACCCCGCCCTTGCCCCCACCGAGAGGAATATCGACCACCGCGCACTTCCACGTCATCCAGGTAGCCAGGGCCCGCACCGTGTCGACCGTCTCCTGTGGGTGGAAGCGGATGCCGCCCTTGGCCGGGCCGCGGGCATCGTTGTGCTGCACCCTGAAGCCCTTGAAGACGCGCACCGTGCCGTCGTCCATCTTGACTGGAATCGTGAAGTGGTACTCGCGCTGCGGCCACCGCAGCAGTTCGCGGAGCCCATCCTCGAGCTGCAGCTTGTCGGCCACGGCATCGAACTGGCGCTGGGCCATCGCGAACGCATTGAACTCTGTCGCCATTGTCGCCTCCTCGAATGCGCAGACGCGCGCTGGGGTTATACGCCCTGCAACGTAGCACGTCAACCACTCGCTGGAGGCGGGAGATCACGACGGCCAAAGGCCGCCCGTAACACACCGCATTCACAGAGGTCCGTAATTCGTGAATCGGCAAGTCCCTCGGGGCCTCTCGCACCCTTCATCGCCATATACTCGGTGCGTGCCGTCGAAGCTGCGCATTCTCCATCTCATCGACAAAAACCGGCTCACGACCGGATCGGTCGTGCAGATGATGGAGGCTGCTCGAGGACTCGCACGACGAGGGCATCGGGTTTCGATCGGGGGTACACCCGGCGGAGATCTCGAGGATGCCTGCGGTGAGCACGGCGTCGGATTCCTCGGTCTCCGATTTCGCGGGCCGCGGTCGTGCTCCTCGATCAGGAAGCTCCGGCGGTACCTGCGGGCGCAGGAAACGGAGATCCTCCACGTCCACAAGGGGCGCGCGCACGCGGCGGCTCTCGCCGCAGCCACAGGTCTCGGACGCAACCCACGATTGGTCGTCAACCGGGGAGTCGTCTTCCGGCTCGACTCCTTCAACAAATTGAAATACCACCACCCCAGAGTCCGCGCGGTAGTGTGCGTCGCCGATGCGGTGCGCGAGGTCTCGATCGGATCGGCTGCTCTCGACCCGAGCATCGTCCACACCGTCTACGGAGGCACTGACGTCAAAGCCTTCGATCCGAAGCGTGCGTCGCGAGAGCCTGTGAGATCCGACCTCGACTTCGATTCCGAACATGTTGTGATTGGCCAGGTTTCGGTACGGGACTGGAAGGGATGGGCAGAGCTCATCGAAGCGTTCGCGCGCGTACGTACAAATCGTCCCGAGGCCCGGCTCCTCCTGATCGGTTGTGAGGGGCCGCGCGAACGATCAAAGATCGAAACGGCAGCGCGAGTGGCGGGCGTTATCGATTACGTCGTGAAACTGCCGTATCGCACCGACATGGCAGACATCCTTGCCGCATGTGATGTCGTCGTCGACGCCTCGTTTGCCGGCACCGGCATCACCGGCACCATCCGCGAAGCGATGGCCCTGGAACGCGCGGTCGTGGCGACTGACTGCGGTGGCAACAAGGAGCTCGTCATCGACGGCGATGTCGGCCTGGTCGTGCCGCCACGCGACACCGATGCTCTCGCGTCCGCACTCATCCGCTTGGCCGAAGATCCTTCTCTCCGCCGGAGGCTCGGCACCGCGGCCAGGAAACGAGTCGTCGATCACTTCACCACTGAACATCGGATTGACAAGCTCGAGGCGCTGTACCGCGAGATCCTCGATTAGGCTGGCGGTCCGCCTGCTCTTCCCCTCTGCGCCTTTTCCCCCTGCTCCCTGCTTCTTCTCGAGATCGGGAGCGGGATCGGGATCGGGAGCGAGGACAAGAAAAACGGAGCTGACGCCCCGTTGTACCTCTTCTTTGGCTCCGCAGGAGGGACTTGAACCCCCAACCTAGTGGTTAACAGCCACCCGCTCTACCATTGAGCTACTGCGGAGCATCAGTGGCAATCGCATATTGTAGACACGGGTGGTTGAATGTCAACCGACCGCCGACGATCTCAGCAGCGTGAAGACCAGGCGCACCGTCGGCGCACGCGCGACGGTTTCCCGCAACTCCTCCTCAGAGGCAAAAGACGTCGTCTGCAACCTGCGTCCCTCGCACTGAAGCCTGAGACGCTCACCCTCAAGGGGCCAGGGGTGAACGCGAAACGTCGTGTCGTCGACAACCTCAAAGGTGATCACCTCGGTTTCACCATTCGCGTTCTGCGCCCAGACCTCGAATGGCGCCGGCAAGGACCCGCACAGATAGACCGAAATTCGGTCGCACGTGTCGAGTAACCGCGAGTTGATTTCTCGGCCAGGTCCGTCAAGGTACGGCTGATAGCGGGCGTCGGTTGCGAGCTGCTCCCTCCACGACCGCTGGAGTCGTTCCATTTCGGCACCGAAGCTCTGCGCCGTCCGTGCCCCACCCGTATCGTTTCGATCAAGCAGGTCGGCCAGCTTGCGATCGGCCATCGCACCGAAATGCGACGCCGTCAGGAGACCAGAGTATCGGTTGTACTGAGCGCACCGGATGACGCTGCGACGCCAGATCGCGAGATGCCCGGCGACCGGCATTGAATCGAATGCCCGAGGGCGCCCATCGCTGTCAAGCGATGGTTCCGCATCGAACTCCGTCCAGCCGCAGTCGTGCAGCAAGATCGCGGCCAGAGTCTCTGCCCTCGGCGCCGGTCGCGCAAAAGATCGGTTGCCCCAGTGCTCTGCGATCTGCCACGCGAGCCATGCGTGGGACACCTGCGGAATCAGGTAGCTGCCGGCCGGATGGCCATCCCGATGAATGAACACCCCGCGATTCTACAACGCGCTGCAGTTGCTGCGCGTTGTAGAATCGCGAATTCTCAATTTTGAATTAGGAATTCGGAATTTCCACCCACCCTCCCCTTGTCGGTCAATACCAACGATGATGGGATTGACGCCGAATTCCGAGCTCAGAATTCCGAATTTGCAGCTGCGTGATAACCTTCCTCCATGGTGCGCTTCGGGACTTCTGGATGGCGCGGCATCATCGGCCGCGAGTTGACCTTCCGACGGGTTCGGATGGTCGTACAAGCTATGCTCGAGACCCTGCGGGAGGAGGAGACGCCGGTCGAGAGAATCGTCGTCGGCTTCGATACCCGCATGCTGTCCGAAAAGTTCGCCGCCAAGGCGGCGGAGCTCATCGCGGCAAACGGCGTCGTGGCCGAACTCACGCCCCGCGACGTACCCTCACCGGTGGTTGCCTGCATGGTGATCGAGAGAGGGGCTGCCGCCGGTATCACTTTCACCGGCAGCCACAATCCGCCCGAATACAACGGTCTCAAGATCTATACCGCCGATGGGATCCTCGCTTCTCAGGAGTTCACCGATCGCGTTGAAGAACGATTCGACGAGCTCGAGAACAACTATGACGACACCTTCCTCCCGCGCCCTAAGTTGGTCGGTGAGTACGATCCGAAGCCGAAATACCTCGAACGGCTTCAGGGCCTGATCGACTGGGAATCCATGCGCAAGGCGAACATCAGACTGGTGGTGGATCCACTGTTCGGCAGTGCTCGCGAGTACCTCGACCACATCCTTCTCGAAAACGAGGTCGAAACCGACGTTATTCACAACACCCGTGACCCGCACTTCGGAGGATACGCCCCGGATTGCACGTCGGAAAACCTCTCGCGCCTGCGCGAAGTGATGCGGCACACCGGAGCGGACCTCGGCCTCTCCACCGACGGCGATGGAGACCGTTTCGGAATCCTCGACCACGGGGCTCGGTTGGTCGACTCCACCACTGCGCTGGCGGTGACCCTCGACTACCTGGCGCGACGACGGGGCCTCGAGGGCGGCGTGGGTTACACAGTGGCCACATCGGGCCTGATCAACGCGGTCGCCCGCCACCACGGCCTCGAGCTCTATGAGACTGCGGTCGGCTTCAAGAACTTCGGCCCTCTCCTGGTCGACGGCACGCTCGAGTATGCGGGCGAGGAGAGCGCGGGCCTCGCCTGGTCGAAGCACTTGCCCGAGCGTGACGGGGTGCTCGCCTGCCTGCTCGCTGCCGAAATGGTCGCGGTCGAAGGCAAGACTCTGACCGAACTCGCACACGATCTCACGAGAAGGGTCGGCACCTACAGCTTCCGGCGTACCCAGATCCCGCTGACTCAGCGCACACAGGAGATCTACGAAAAACGACTCGGGGAATCCTGGTCCGAGATCAACGGTTTCAAGGTGGCGGATATCGACCGGAGGGACGGCCTCAAACTGATCTTCGAGAGCGGCGGTTGGGTTCTCGTACGGATTGCAGGCACCGAACCCAAGATCCGACTTTATACCGAGGGTCGCTCATCCGAAGAACAGCGACACCTCATGCATCTGGCGCGACAGCTCTTTTCCTGACGGAGGGTCTTCTCATGTTTGACATCGAATTCATCTGTGGCAGGGAGGTCCTCGACTCTCGGGGCAATCCGACAGTGGAAGCAGAGGTCGTTCTGACCAGCGGCGCGGTCGGGCGTGCAATCGCACCGTCCGGAGCTTCCACCGGCTCCCGTGAGGCCCTCGAGTTGCGAGACGGCGATGCCAAACGTTTCGGCGGCAAAGGCGTCCTGCGGGCGGTGGAACACATCAACGGTCCGCTCGCCGAGGCTGTCGAAGATCTCGACGCACGGGACCAGCTCGGCGTTGACCAAACGCTCATCGACATCGACGGCACCGACAACAAATCCGTCATGGGCGCCAACGCGATGCTCGCCGTGTCGCTTGCGGTCGCCCGTGCCGCGGCGGAGGCCAGCGGCCTGCCGCTTTACCAGTACCTCGGCGGCTGCGGCGCGCGAGAGCTGCCGGTGCCGATGATGAATATCGTCAACGGTGGCGCACACGCGGACAACTCGGTCGACTTCCAGGAGTTCATGGTCATGCCGGTCGGATTCTCGACCTTTTCCGAGGGACTCCGCGCCTGCGTCGAGGTCTTCCACACCCTCAAGGGAGTCCTCAAGAAGCGCGGTATGACGACCGCTGTCGGCGACGAGGGAGGCTTCGCACCCAATCTCGAGTCCAACCGCGCGGCCTGCGACCTGATCATGGAGGCGATCGACGGCACCGGCTACGCTCCCGGCGAGCAAATCGCGCTGGCAATGGATCCCGCGGCGTCCGAGTTCTTCTCCGACGGCACCTACAACCTGGTCGGCGAGGGCCGTGAAGGTCTCTCATCGGAGGAGATGATCGACGTCTACGCCTCACTCGTCGACGACTTCCCGATCGTCTCGATTGAGGATGCTCTCGCCGAAAGCGACTGGGACGGCTGGAAGAAGTTGTACGAGCGGCTCGGAGATCGCATTCAACTGGTCGGAGACGACATCTTCGTCACCAACCCCGAGATCATCCGCGAGGGTATCGAGAAGGGCGTCGCCAATTCCGTGCTGATCAAGCTCAATCAGATCGGAACCCTCTCCGAGACCCTTGACGCCATCAACCTGGCCCACAAGGCGGGGTGGACAGCTGTGATCTCGCACCGCTCGGGAGAGACCGAGGACACCACCATCGCCGACCTCGCCGTCGGCCTCAATACCGGCCAGATCAAGACCGGCTCGGCCTGCCGCACGGATCGCATCGCCAAGTACAATCGCCTCCTTCGCATAGAGGAAGAGCTCGAGGATGTCGCACGCTACCGCGGCATCGCCGCCCTGGCACGCGGGAGAGGATGAGGCGCATCACCCTGATCCTGCTCGCCCTCGGGGCGGTGGTCGCATTGGGTGCTTTCGCGTCGATCGTCAGTCACGGTTTCGGTGAGCTGGCAGCCGTCGAGGAGGAGAGGGAGCGTCTCGAGAACCGAACGATCGAGCTCGAAGAGAGCGTCGCCGAACTCGAGGAGACGCTCGACGCGATCCGCACCGACCCCGCCGCGGTCGAGTCCCTGGCCCGCCGTGAGCTGGGCTGGGTACGCCCCGGCGACACCGTGATTCTGCTTGCCACACCGACGCCGCCGCCCGAACCGCCCGCCTTGACAGGTACCGAGCCGACTCCTATACTCACCCTCCCTGATTGACGCGGGGTGGAGCAGTCCGGTAGCTCGTTGGGCTCATAACCCAAAGGTCGGGGGTTCAAATCCCCCCCCCGCAACCAGCAAATATACGACCTCCTCTATGTCGAGGAGGTCGCTTTATTTAAGAGATAATCGCCCGGCAGAGTCCGATTTGAATCTGCGAGCTCGGAGCCCTGATTCAGCCACCCGCTCGCATGGTCTTGAGATCTTTCGTGGTCAGGGCCTTGCCCCCGATGCCCCACTGTCCACTTGGCACGTCGTGGACCCGCACCCAGGTCACGCCGCGCATGATCTCGCCTTCAATGGCGACCATTGTGTCAGTGACCTTGCTGATCATGTTCTGCTTCTCGGCAGCGCTGAAGACGCCCTCGATGACATGGATATCTACTAACGGCATTTCACTGTCCTTTCTCTGGTCCACCGCCGCAGTGGAAGTACGCGGCTGACAGCGGTGGTGACTGTTGGCAATCGATGTCAGGCTGGAACACGTTGAGACGTTGGATGACGAGGCTGCCGATCACTCAGCTTCGCCCTTCGTGGATGGCACCACTCTCTTCGAT
>JAJDNM010000021.1 GCA_022340665.1 Acidobacteriota bacterium
CCGACCACGACTTTCGCCCTACCCTCTTCTTCGGACCAAAGCCCCGGCGCCATCGCGCCGGGGCCTCGCGATGCCTGGATACTTCGATTCGGCACCCGGCACGAAACGGAGACTGGAGTGAGCACACGGCAGATCAAAAAGACCACATCCGAGCGTCGTGACCTGGAAATTCGGCGCCAGCTCTACGGTGGAGATGCCTTCGCGCGCCTCGATGAAGGCGATGACCGAGGTTTTTATGAAGTCGACCGCACTGTCCAGCACCTCGACCAAAGGGCTTTGGATACGGTGACCGCAGTTATTGAGTCGCTGGTGGTCGAGGGGCGTCCTTGTGTGCTCGATCTCATGGCAAGCTGGGACTCGCACCTACCGGCATGCCTCGATCCACAACGGGTCATCGGCCTTGGACTCAACCGCCGCGAACTCGCCGCCAACCATCGTCTCGATCAGCGCATCGTTCACGACCTCAACAAAAATCCTCACCTCCCGTTTCCGGAGGCGTCCTTCGACGTCGTGATCAACACCGTGTCGATCGATTACCTCATCAAACCGTTTGAGGTCGTCGCCGAGGTTGCCCGGATCCTGCGCCCGGGCGGTCTTTTCCTGGTCATCTTCTCGAATCGGTTCTTCCCGGAAAAAGTCGTCCAAGTCTGGCGCACGGCGAGTGAAGCGGAGCGGGTGCTGATAGTCCGGGATTACCTGAGCTCGAGTCCGCTGTTGACGCCGCCTCAGGATTTCGCATCGCTCGGTCGACCGCGTCCAAAGGGCGATCGCTACGCTGGCCTCGGTCTTCCGAGCGACCCGGTTTTCGCGGTCTGGGCGGAACGTACCGGTTCACCAAGCGACCGACCCCACCGCCACCCACCTGTCATCGAATCCCCCGAGATTCCGAAGGCCGAGGTCCTCGAGGCGCGCCGAGGCTCCGTTGCCAGCTCTCTGAAATGTCCCTACTGCAATGAACGCCTCCGCAAATGGTCGGTCCCGCAGACGCCATTCACGGAATGGGATGTCGCGTTCATGTACATCTGCTTCAACGACCGATGCCCGTACGTGGTGCGAGGTTGGGATGCGATGGAGCGCCAGGGCAACCGCGGTATGTCCTACCGCCTGATGTACAACCCGGCCAGTGATCGCTGCATGCCGGTTCCAGTTCCGAGCCTCAACGCCCTACGAGACGGCATTGTCGACGAAAGCAGGTGATTCAAGGGACGGTTGACGCCACCCTGGCGGACCCGTTTCGAATTCAACGCTTAACTGTCGGGAAGATGCGAACCGCGCTCCAAGGTCTCGAGGGTCTTCGCGTCGAGTACGCGAATAGGGTGTTTCTCGATGTAGCGATGCAGAAGAGGCCCGGCGCCCGCCGGGGCTACGAGAATCGCATCATCGGCGTTCAGGTCAAACCGAGCCATCGCCAGTTCCCGCCCCAAGCCGACCTCCGCCGGGGTCGAGCCCGTTTCACACCGCACAACTGTGCGACGACGGCCGTCGTCGATCAACAGGTCGGCGCCGGTCGCGTGTCGATCGAGGATTTCGATGGATCTCGGATTGCCAAGAAGCTCGAGTACGCCGGTTCGAAGCTGATCCCGGTCGGCATGGAGCCACCGCATCTGCCGTTCAAACGACCGCTGCACGTCTCGTCCGGCCTCACTTTCGGCAAGCGCCTGTCGATAGCGCAGCCAATCGCGGAAGGTCGAGTCGCACGACGATCTCCACAGCTTCTCGAACCTGCCGGCAAGACTCACGCAGCCGATCACCAGCGGCAAGAGAAGGACAAGCCAGGCTGCAACCAGGACCGGGGCGAGAAAGAGAGTTGCAGCCAGAGAACCGGTCTTCCAGGCCGTAAAAGCTACTACAACCGCCAGCAGAACGGTCACCGCGACCGCGCACAGAGCCCCTCGTCGCTGCTCGACGATCAGCTCCGGTTCGTTTTCGAGAAATTCAGCGGTGAGGCCGAATTCCTCGGGGCGCGGGGTTGATCCATCCGCAGTCATTCGGAATAGCCTCCTCCACTTCAAGTTAGAACCTTCCTCACTGATACGCAAGGTCAGCTCGTCAGAGCGGCCACGCCGCGTGGTGCTCCAGGTGGCCACTCCGCTGTGAGGCGTGGCGAGATATGGACATGGATTCGCAACACCTGCCCGAGCCGTCGTGGCGCGCCTGGCACGACGATGAGCCGATACGACTGGGAATATCGTCGTGCCTTCTCGGCGCCAAGGTCCGGTACGACGGCGGGCACAAGCGGGACCGATATCTGACCGACGCGCTCGGCGAGTGGTTTCGATGGGTGCCGGTCTGTCCCGAGCTCGAGATCGGTCTCGGAGTCCCGCGGCCGACGATCCGCCTCCTACAGGCCTACCCTCACCCGCGTCTCGAAGAGCCGATTTCGGGCCAGGACCTGACCGAGCGCATGGAGACTTACGCACGCGAAAAGGTGGTCGAGCTGATTTCGAAGGACCTCGACGGTCTCATCCCCAAACGCGCCTCTCCGAGTTGCGGCATTGAACGGGTCAAGGTTTTCGGGAAGGGCGGCATGCCGTCGAAGAAAGGCGTCGGTGTCTTCGCCCGGGTCTTGATGGAACACTGGCCCAACCTTCCGGTAGAGGAGGAGGGCCGGCTCAACGACGCCCATCTGCGCGAGCTGATGCTCAGGAATCGCGTATAGCGGATCGGAGCCTGACTGGCCTGTTGCAGGATCGCGCCGTCTTCGAACAGACCATTTGAGGATCAGACTCTTCCACGGATAGAAAAAGGCCCGCCTGATGGCGGGCCCTCTATTTCTCGATCCTCGTCCCTCGAAATCAACCGCGCGGCAGAATCACCGCATCGATCACATGGATCACGCCGTTCGAGGCCTCGATGTCCGTTTGCACCACGTTCGCATCGTTGATGCGTACACCATTCTCGGCGACCACTATATCGATGTCCGAACCCTGTGCGGTGGTCGCACTCTTCAGGTTGACCACGTCAGCCGCCAGAACCTTGCCCGGAACCACGTGGTAGAGCAGTAACTCACGCAGCGCGTTGGGGTCGTCCAACAAGGATTCGACCGTACCCTCGGGAAGCTCAGCGAATGCCTCATCGGTCGGCGCGAAAACGGTGAACGGGCCTTTCGACTGCAGGGCCTCCACCAGACCCGCCGCCTTTGCCGCCGCCACAAGGGTATTGAACGTGCCTGCCGAGGACGCGGTGTCGACGATGTTTGCCGACGCAACCTTGGCATGGCTCGTTCCGCAGTTCCCCGCAACCACCGGACTCGCGGCCAGCGCCAGAATTGCACTCAGAATTACAAATTTTCTCATCGTGTACCTCCTAAATTTGACGGCGGCCTCGGCCACCGGTTCCGCAGAGATCAACGTCTATATTTTTTCTAAAATTCCATAGATCTGTGACGCGCCCCTGCAATCTTCCTGACGCTCGTCTCTAATTCCTCCAAGGATTATCTAAAAGAGGTTTTCTGGAGCGGTCTGTTAATTATTTCTTCAATGATTTATCTAGAAATTGATGAAAACATTTCCTCGAGGCGACGTCTCCGATAGTCGAATATCGCGGTCACGTCACGGCGTACGAAGAGACGTTCGATCAATGCTCCGCCCCAGACGGCATATGAGACTCGGTCCGAGATCTCGGTGCCGCCGTCCCGCGCGGTGAAGCGATGCTCGTGATGCCAGAGGCGGTAGGGTCCGTGCACCTGGCGATCGACGAACCGGTGTGGAGGTTCCCATGCCGAGATCTCCGATCGCCAACGCAACGGGATACCACGCCAGCGAATTCTGTAATCGATCAGGGTCCCGACGTCCATCGCTATCGGGCCTTGGTTGATGACCTCGAACCGCAGCCATGGAGGGGTGATGCGCCCGAGATTTCGCGCTTCCGCAAAAAACGGGAAGAGCTCGGACAACGGCCTTTCCAGCCACTGCGTCTGGGTGAACTCGATGGTCTTCACGTTGTCGCCCTTGTCTCCGCTTCGCGCGCGATCGAGCGCAACATTCCAGCGAAGATGATCTTGTGCACCGGGTAGAGCACATTCCAATACAGTGCGCCGGTCAGGCCCACAGGAGCAAACAGCGCGGTCTGAACGACGCATGCGCCATCGCCTTCAGGCTCGATATCCCACTGCAGCCAGGCGGAGCCGGGAACCTTCATCTCCGCTCTCAGCCTGAGCTGGCGCGGCGCGGTTACTGCCTCGACCCGCCAGAAGTCGACCGCATCGCCGGCCAGAATTTCGCTTGGATGGCGCCGACCCCGTCGCAAACCAGGTCCGCCCAGCAGTCGGTCAAATGCTCCACGGATCGACCAGGCCCAATCCCAGTACAGCCAGCCACGGTCACCACCGAGCGAGGTCACAACCTCAAAAACGTCCTCCGGCTGGGCTGATGTGTGGTGCCTCCTGGTTTCGCGCACGAGTCCCTCTCGGGTGGTCAACTCGACCGCCTGCGCCGCACCCAGCGCACCACTCCATCTCGTAGGCACTGCCTCCGATTCGATACTTTCGAGCGCCCGCCGCACAGATTCACGATACGGCAGAGGCTGGATCTCGGGAAAATCACGACGAGCATCCGAGGTATCAGCCGTCACCGGGTGGACGACACCCTCGATCAGCGGCACCGCCAGGCGATTGGGAATCGGCGTCACCAACCCGACCCACAGCGCTGCGAGTTTCGGCGCCAGCACCGGCACCGGGACAATCAGTCGTCGCAGGCCCCGGACTGCTGCATACTCCGTCATCATGCCCTTGAAGGTCAGGGGCTGCGATCCGATGCTGTAAATCCCTTCTTTGCCCCGATCAACTCCCGCGATCAGGTAGGCAACCACGTCATCCACCGCGATCGGCTGTACAGGGTTGAGAATCCATTTCGGTGCGATCATCGCCGGCAGCCGTTCGGTCAGGTAACGAGCCATTTCGAACGAGGCCGAGCCGGAGCCGACCACCGGCCCAGCGCGGAACTCCAGCGTCGGCAGCCTGTCCCGGAGGATCGAGCCCACTTCGGCGCGGCTCGCCAAGTGGGGTGAGATGTGCTCCGAATCCGGCAGCAACCCTCCGAGGTAGATGATCCTTCGCACACCCCGCGCGGCTGCGGCGAAGTTGAGGGCCGCTCGCCGATCGCGCGCCACGAAGTCTCGGCCGGAGTCCATGAGGTGGACCAGGTAGTAGGCAACTTCGATCCCGTCGAGTGCTTCCGGCAGGGTCGATGGGTCCTCAACGTCGCCGACTGCCACCTCGACGTCGTCCGCCCATGGCCGGCCGACGATTCGTCGTGGGTCACGCACCAACACCCGGACATCGTGACCGAGTGCGACGAGCTCGGGGATGATCCGGCCACCGATGTAGCCGGTGGCGCCGGTGACGAGAATCTTCACGAGTACCTCTCGAGATAGCGTTTCACCGGCACCTTGCGGGCGGTGTTTGCAGACGACATGTAACGCACAGTGCCGAAGACTGGGCGTTCCGGACCCCAGGCGCGATCATGCCGACCAAGGACCCAAAATATTCCGCTGTAGGAGTTCGGGTCACGACCGTCGAGCGCATACCGATTGTTGAGCTCGATCATGATGTCGAGTGCCTCGCGTGGCTCGGAGCTCCATTCGAGGATCTTCTTACCCCATAACATTCGCAGGTAGTTGTGGAGACGACCTTCGCGCCGAAGCTGGTTCTGGGCCGCGTTCCACAGTCGATCGTGAGTGGCCGCGCCGTCGAATTCTTCAAGCGAATACGAGTACTCCCGTGGGTCACGCGCATGTTTGGCGAGGGTCTGCTGGGCCCACTCGGGCAGGGATTCGTACCGGTCGTGGTCCCTGCGGTGGTGGCAGAAATGAAATCCGAGCTCCCGCCAAGTGATGCACTGGTCGAGAAATGCCTCGGCGCTCTCGCTCATGTCCCACCACCCCGAGCGTCGCCCGTTGGCGGGCGGGACCACCTGTTCGGGTGTCCACCGCTCACGGGCCGCGAGTTCGAGGAAAACCTGATGCGACGAGAGGTGACCGAAATGCAGGTACGGTGACAGTCCACTCGTCGCGTCGGCATCTGGCCGGTTGCGTTGGCTCGCATAGCCCTCGAAATCGTTGCCGAGAAAATCATCGAGGGCAGCGCGGCCGGCTGTGGCTCCTCCTCGCGTCGGCACCACTGGAACTGATTGATCAATCGACAACCGTGCCAGCGCACCCGGCTCCGCGCGCAACAACTCCGGCGAAGGCGGTGGCCAGCGTTTGGAGATCCGAGACGGTACTTCTGTCGCTGGCGGCAGGTCGAGCAAGGGATCCTCGAGCGGTAGGTCTTGCAGGTGATCCACGAGATGCTTTTGCAGGAATCGCCGAAATATATAGGCCGTCGCCATGTCCCTCTCGGTAGAGGCGAGCGGAAAGAGGCCGTTGCTGTCGACAGCCTCGACCATCACCTGCAATCGCGCCGCCACCTTTTCCACCATGCGTGGCAGAAAAAAGGTCGGGAATTGATCGGTCACCACCAGGCACGCACGATCGGCCAGCTCCGACAGGAGGCCGCGACCGTGTCCACGCTCGGGTTCGATATACGGGTAGTAAGTGACGTTGGCGCCATCGAGGGCCTCGTGGTTGGCTGCCATACCGTCGATGATGAACCGGTGCAGCCGCGCCGAGGCCCAGGGATAGTCAATCCGCAAGGGTTCGAAGACCAACAACGGCCGACCGAGATGGCGCGCCCAGTCGGCCGCGCGTTGGAGGGCGAAGTTGAAGGAAGTCCTTCGCTGGGCAACCATCCAGTACACGACCCACGCGCCATCAGCCCTCGGTGGGGAACTATTCCGCAGTTGAACACGGTCGGCGGGTACAGCTGATCTCATTCCGATCATCGTAACTTTGGCTCCGCATGGAAAACCCTCTCGACCATCAGACTATTTCCTAGAAAAAATATTGACAAGATTAAAGATACGCCCCATTCTGGGCTCGATTGGCGCGGTGGAACGTTCCCCGAGGACAGCCGGTCACCCGCAGCTTGGTTGCGACGATGTCGGGATTGGCAAATTCTCCGGGCCGGTTGGAAAGAGTTCATGTCGGAGGACTCACGATGAACGATACGGACAGTACTCACGGAAGTCAGGCGATTCCCGTCGCCGAAGAGCAGCTGCTGCCGATGGGGGCGGTAACCCGCCGCACCGGTATCGGAGAGCACACGCTGAGAGCGTGGGAACGGAGGTTCGGATTTCCCAAGCCACTGCGTCTTCCTTCCGGCCACCGCCGTTACACCGTGGGACAGGTTCAGCAACTGATGATGATCAACGAGGCCCTTCGCTGCGGCCATCGGGCGGGTGACGTCGTACCACTGCCCCGTGAACGGCTGGAGGCGCTCCTGGAGGAGTGCGAACAGGCGCTCGAAACCGAAGAGTCTTCGCGGGCATGGCTGCAAGAGGTGTTCGAGGCAGCACGCGCATTCGATCGCACAGCAGTTCAGAAGACTCTGTATCAGGGAGCGGTGAAGCTCGGCCTCCACCGCTTTTTGCGCGAGCGGGTGGGTCCCCTGATGACCGAGGTCGGCGAGGCGTGGGCGCGGGGAGACCTCGGGGTCCGTCACGAGCACTTCATCTCGGAAATTCTGGAGGAAGTCCTGCGCGATCTTCGAAGGCCGCTCGAGGCGACTGCCGAAGGACAGGCCGTGGTGCTGGCCAGCCTTCCGTCCGAGCAGCACACTTTGGGTATCCACATAGCGGCGCTGGCTGTTGCCGCGGCGGGGCGCCACATTCTCATCCTCGGCCCGCAAACACCGGTCGAAGAGATTGCCGCGGCGGCCACATCAGTCAGGGCATCCGCAGTCGGAATCTCCATCAGCCCATATGCCGCGACCGACCCCACTCTCTCGGAAGTCATGAGCCTGCGGGAAAGTCTTCCGTCGGGAATAAATCTGTGGCTCGGAGGCTCGGGCGCCATTGAGTTATCCGATCTGCCCGCTGACGTCGAAGTCCTCGATTCGCTCGATGCCCTGGAACGGGCGCTGCGACGCCTGGTGGATTGAAACCGCAAATTGTTCATGGCCATGACCGAC
Source organism: Acidobacteriota bacterium (assembly GCA_022340665.1). Taxonomy (NCBI): domain Bacteria; kingdom Pseudomonadati; phylum Acidobacteriota; species Acidobacteriota bacterium. The sequence continues at coordinate 8,009 of JAJDNM010000021.1, forward strand.
GCTCGCCCGTGCGAGTCGAACGCGCAGGCCGCTATTCGGAGCTTCCGAGCTCGTGCTTGAGGGTGCGCTCGATCGCCCAGGTCATCTTGTCGACCAGCTGACGCTGGTCATAGACAGCCTGCATCAACACCTTGAGCGGCATCAACCGAACATGTGAGGCCGCATCGAGGTTCACGGTCTTCATCGACCATTCCGGGAAAAGCCGTGTCTCCACCTCCTCCTCGACGTCGAGTACGAGAACGCCGGTGTGCCGCTCGTCTTCCTCGATGGCTGCGAACAGTCCGTCAACGGCTTCCGCCGGCCCCTCGATGACCTGGTAAAACATTCCACCCGAAGCCATCAGCACTCCCGTGACCCCGAGCTCGGCGTTCTTCGCCGCTGCTTGCTGGCCCAAGTCTTCGAGCTCCTGCTCGGTCAGGGACTTCGAGTAACGACTCGCATATTTGACACGTTTCATCATGGCGAAATGCTAAACCGAAATTCGCTCGCGATCAATTCCAGCGTCCGCCTTTGTTCGGTGGCGCTGACACCGCCTCAACCTCCGTCGCGAATGCCGTGAGCGTGCGAACCGCCGGATTGAATCTGACCGGACGGCTCACTCGCGGTGCATCTCTGGCAGTCGCGAGTGAGGGTTAGGTATGCCGAGGTGCTAGATCGAGCCTGTCGGTTTTGTAAGCACCAGTTCCCTGCTCCTTTTCAGGTTTTCGTCTCTGAGGGCTGCAAACCCGGCGTCGAGCGCAAGACGCCGACTCGCGTCGAACTCAACGTCCGTGACATGGCCATTCGGCTCGATCACCAGGAGACGCCCTCCCGGGCGGAGGACCTGGTAGCACTGGCCGAGAAAACGGCTCGGGTACGGGGTCTCGTGCAGAACGTGCGCCGCAATCGCCAGATCCATCTCCCCGGCCAGGTCATCGAGAGGGAGATCTTCCTCGGTTGCCATGCGTGTCTCGACTATGTGATCGACGCCCTTTCTTCTCGCCCGCCTGCGCAGGCTCGAGAGCATCTTCTCCTGGATGTCCACGCACACAACCCTCCCGCCGTCGCCTACCAGACGTGCGAGTGGGAGGGTGAAGAAACCCATCCCGCAGCCGATGTCGACCGCTGCCATTCCCGGCCTCGCGTACGGGGTGAGGATCGTGTTCGGGTTCTCCCCCAGCTTTCGGATCGGGTTGGTGATCAGGTATCCGACCCACCATGGACACACATGGTGGGCACGTGGTGCCTCGTCCGTAACAACGTCTTCGAGTGATGAAATGGCCTTCATGATCGTACCCTCCGCGGCTTGACATTCTCGGTCTCCGCACATATACAAATATACGAGCTATCGCTCAGTTTTGTTACTCGCGTTCAGAGACGAGGTATCAATGTCAAAATCTGATAGTCCAAACAAAACAAAACAAAAGACTAACAAGACCAAAAATATAAATCCCACCAATCAAAACAGAGCTAAAGCTCATGTTTTGAACTCAACGCCAGCGAGACGCCAGCCCACGCAGGAGCGAGCTCGGTTTACCGTCGCTGCCATTCTCCAAGCGGCGGCCGAAGTCATCGACGATGCCGGTTGGGCAAACGCCTCGACCAACCGCATCGCCGAGCGGGCGGGGGTATCGATCGGATCGCTCTACCAGTACTTTGCCAACAAGGAAGCAATCCTCGCGAATCTGTTTGAGGAGCATCGGAAGGACGTACACGTCGTCGTCGGCCTCGCTCTCGATCGGCTCGAGGATCCATCGGTGCCGATCGAGGAAGCCCTGCGTGACCTGTTCAGCGAGATGATCCGGCTTCATCGCGCGGATCCGGTGCTGACCAGAGTCCTCGCGACTGAAGTCCCCCACCACCAGGGAGAGAAGGATCACGGGCCGAAGGGCGATCATCTCGTCCGCTGGCTGCAGCGTCTGCTCGAGCAGAGGAGTGGGATTCGAGTGCACGATCCGGCGGCTGCGGCTCATGTGATCGCGATATCGATGGAAGCGCTGACCAGGTGGCTGGTGCACGAATCGCCGGAAGATATTGACACGGAAAGCGCGGTTGAAGAGATGGTGACGATGTTCACGTCATACCTCACGCAAAGGCCACCTGTACGTCAAACACTCTGAGACCCGTTAGAGGCCGAGTCCGATCAGCTGCTCAGTCGGCGGTCGAAAGCGGTCAAGCGGCCACCCGAGCGCTTCGTCGATCGTTTCGAGAATGACTTGACGGTCTTCCGGAATTCGTCCGTGTACATCAAGAAAATTGCTGACGTGGTCCGACAGGAGCATGGTCGGTCCTTTCAGGCGTTCGACGAGAAGTCTGGTCTCACGGAGCGCTTGGTGTGCGTCGAGCAGGGTCAGCTCGCCCCGTTGCCAGCGATCGCACCAGTCAGTGCCCACCACCGGTACGAAGGTCCGCAACCGCACAAAATCGGGGCTTGCCTGATTCAGCACCGAGGCGCTGCCCTCCGCGTGCTCGCGCCAGCGCGCGATCCCGGCCAGCCCGACCATCAGATAGACGGAAAGCTCGATGCCGGCCTGCATCACGTGGTTGAAAGCCTTCGCCGCCGCCTCCGGATCGATGCCTTTCCGAATGTCACGCAACGTCACCGGGTCACCGGACTCGAGTCCGGAGTGGACTCGCGTGATGCCCGCGTCGGCAATCCGCTGCCACTCGTCGCGGCTCTTTTTGACCAGAAACTTCGCCGACCCGTACATCGTGATGCGCTCGAGCCCGGGAAAGCGCTCCTGCGCCGCACGTCCGACCTCGACCAGGTTGTCGGTGGGCAGGGCCGCAGTGTTGCCGTCGGCGAGGAAGATCGTCCGGACTCCGTTGCCGTATACCTCGCGCGCCAGGTCCAGGTCCTCGACGATCTGGTCGACCGGCCGCCGCCTGAACTGCTTTTCACCGTACATCCCGCAGAAGGCACATCGATTGTGTGGACAGCCGATGGTCGCCTGGATGATCAGCGAACCCGCCTCGGACGGCGGCCGGTAGACGGTGCCTTCGTATCTCATGGATCGATCCTACAGGAAGCTGCGAGATCTGCGATGGCCCCGAGGCAGGCCATGGAAAGACTTCTTCGTCCTGCACTGGCTCGGTTCGTACAGAGAGCATAGCCAAGTGAGGTTTTCATCGAAAGCACTGGGATAGGAAGTGTTTTTTGAAATTGGACCTGATTCCATTCCCTTCTTCGACCTTCACGAACCAGCCAAGGCCTTCAATCGCGGGTGTAGACATCGCGTCGATCAAGACAATCACGATTCAGAGGATGATTACCCGTTACCTTCCAGCAGCCTGTTCGTCCTAACAAAGAGAGCAATGAACCGCCATGCTCGGTTGAACTGACGAAAGGACAGAACACATGAGAATTCGTATCGCCTATGTTGTGGTTGCTGTGGCCCTTTTGATTGCCGGCAATGCAGGTGCAAATTCCATAGCGGTGACAACCAACGCCGCTATCGAGGGCACCTACGGTTTGGAGGTGGATTTTACCGGGGCACAGTCGAACGCTTATGTCATGAGTGGCGATCGTGGTGTGAATCCACACCCGTGGAGTGACGAAACCGGACTTCGAGTCCGATTCCTCATCGACCCCGGGACGCCGGCCGGCAGCACCCTGTCGATGGCCAATCAGGGGAATATCAGGATCGCTCAGTTCTTCATGGACTACATCGGACGAGGGGTTAAAGCTGTTCTATTCGTCAAGCGGAATTCGACTGGCGACTCATGGCGCCTCCAGTGTTACGTGCGAGACGGCACCCATGGAACGGACAATTTCGCGTTGGGTGGAGCGGGATATCTCACCGGTCTGACCCCTGGCTGGGGTGACGAAACCATCGTCGAGTTTGAGTGGCAGGCTGCGTCGGCTCCGGGCGCGAACGACGGAAGAGTCAAGGCGACGAGAACCCAGTTGAATAACCCGAGCGCAGTGACAGCGACGATCTTCGAGAGAACCGACCTCGACAACGACGACCACTTTCTCAACATCATGTGGTTCGGATCGATTGGAACGGGTGAGGTTGGGAACCCCGAGGGATACATCAAACTGGATAGCGTGAGTATTACTCGCCTGTAAGAAGACAAACGCGTTCTGAAATCCGAAGCGAGCCGCCGAGAGCTTCCCTCCCGGCGGCTCGTTTTCTGATCGCCCGAAGTGAGGGGCTCACCCCTCCTGGACGCGTGATAGCATGGCGTCGTTCGTCAATGAGCGACTCTCAGCCAGGCAGTCGGCTGGCATCGGCTTTTCACGACCTCACAATCCGCGGAGATTGGGACTTGGGACGAGCAACGAGCTCAATGATCCTCCACATGGCGGCGCTCAGCATTTGCGTTGCATCCGTAGGATGCTCGAGAATCCCAGATGCGCCGACGTTCTCGCCTTACCGATTCGTGGAGTCGACCACATCACAGGTGTTCGACCTCGGCATGATTTCCTCGACTCAAGTACGGGAGCATATTCGACTCGACGAAAACCTGGACGACCTTGGCTGGAAGGTCACGGGAGCGAACCCGCAAGGGAATGCTGGCGGTGGATTGAGTCTCCTGAACGCCGAGAGCCGGACTCTCCATATCGACCTCCGGGTCCATATGCAAGCATCCAGATCGGACCTTTTTGAACTGGAAGCGAGGGGCCTCCGAACCGGCAAATCGATTCGACTCTATTGGGCGAGCAAGGGCCAAACACTTCACATATCGAGGAGTCTGAGAAGGGATTTTCGAGACGGTACCGGCCAATCGACGAAGAAGTTCCTGTTCCCAGTGGCTGAATCTCCCCTATGGGGGGGAAATATCGACCACCTGCGCATCGAGTTCACCACCGACCCCGGGCAAGACATCGAAATCGAAGCTTTCCGGTCACTGTAGAGGGTCGTCGAGCCCGAATTACTCCGTCAGGCATTGGCTAAGCCGTGGTACGTCGGTGTCGGTGATGAGTATCGGGCCTCTATGCTCGCGCCACCCGGGCTGAATATCAGCCGGTCAGTTCGCCTTCCAAGAAACGCGCGATTCCTGTCCGCATACAGTGTTCCGAATACTC
>JAJDNM010000022.1 GCA_022340665.1 Acidobacteriota bacterium
AGGGGGAACGGAAGGTCCGAGGGCGAATCGGTCGCGGATCTCACGCGCGCCGGGTCTCGCCGGGAAGAACGGTCTCGGCGGTCATCGAGCAGGGTTCCCGGTTTTTCTTCGAGGGAATATTGCGAAGGTCGAAGGAGATGAAATGTGCGTAGATTGGGATACAATCTCAACCAAAGTGCGGAATCTGATGAGGCAAAGGAGGTCAGGCCGTGTCTGACCGAGGATTGGTGTTCGTCGTCGACGAGGATGCCGCCAGCGCGGATGCGCTGAGGGAGCTGCTGGAGAAGGAGGGCTATGCAGTCGCCGGAATGGCGGCGGGCGAGAATGCTCTTGAGGGCATCGCGAAGGCCGAGCCCAATCTTGTCCTGATGGATGCGGCCCTTTCCGACGCCGATTCGTTTCAGCTCCTCGATGCGTTGAAGGAGAACCGGCGTACCTGCGATGTGCCGGTGATTATCATGTCGACCCGGGACGATGAGGAGGCGCGGGTTCGGGGACTCGAATCGGCGGACGACCTGATCGTCAAGCCGTTCGACACGCGCGAGGTCCTCGCACGGGTCGAGCGGCAGGTCACGGTGTCGAAGGTTCGGATGGCCCTGCGCGAGTCGGAGGCGAAGTTCCGGTCGGTGATGGAGTCGGCGATCGACGCCATCATCTCGGCCGACCACGAGGGTTTGATCCGTTCGTGGAACAGCGCCGCAACCGCGCTCTTCGGCCACACCGAGACCGAGGTCATCGGCAAGCCGATCGACCTGATCATTCCCGAAAATTACCGTGAAGCGCATCAAGAGGGGATCAAGAGGGTGAGCTCGGGGGGTGAGAGCCACGTCATCGGCAAGACCGTCGAGCTCTCGGCGATCCGCAAGGACGGCAGCGAGTTTCCGGTCGAGCTGTCGCTGGCGACCTGGTTTCTCGATGAAAAGCGCTATTACACGGGGATCATCCGCGACATCAGCGAACGCAAGCAGGCAGAGCAGAAGTTCCGGTCGGTCACCGAGTCGGCGATCGACGCTATCATTTCAGCCGATCACAAAGGCTGCATCATCAGCTGGAACAAGGCTGCCACCAACATCCTCGGCTACACGGAGGAGGAGACTGTCGGCCAACAGCTCGAGCTGATCATCCCGGAGCGATTTCACGAAGCGCACCGAAACGGGATGAAGCGGTTCACCGAAACCGGGGATGCGCACGTCATCGGCACGACGGTCGAGCTCGCGGCGTGCACCAAGGGTGGCGAGGAGGTGCCGATCGAGCTGTCGCTGTCGACCTGGACGGTGCGCGACGAGCGTTATTACACCGGTATCATTCGCGACATCGGCGAGCGCAAGCGGGCAGAGGATGCCCTCCGCCAGAGCGAGCAGGCGCTGCGCGAGAAGACCGAGGAGATGAAGCAGAAGAACGAGGTGCTGGAAGAGACGCTCAGCCAGCTCAACGAGATGCACAACCAGCTCATCATCCAGGAGAAGATGGCGTCGCTCGGCAAGCTCAGCGCCGGCATGGCGCACGAGCTCAACAACCCGGCCGCGGCGGCGCAGCGTGGGTCGGCCCAGCTGCAGGGCACGTTCTCGCAGCTGCAGGACATCCAGCTGAGGCTGGGCAAATACAAGCTCAACCCGGCGCAGCTGGATCGACTGGTCGAGCTCGATCGGCTGGCCAGAGATCGCGCCAAGAAGCCCGCCGACATCAGTGCGCTCGATCGCAGCGATCGCGAGATCGCCCTCGAGTCCTGGCTGCAAAAGCGGGGCGTCGACACCACCGGCGAGATGGTTCCGGGCCTCGTCAGCCTCGGTTTCGACGAGGGCGAGCTGGTGGAGCTGGAGCAGGTTTTCCCCGACGAGTATTTCTCCCTGATCATCGACTGGTTGAGCTGCATCTTCACGATCCACAGCCTGGTCGGCGAGATCTGGCTCGGAACCGGCCGCATCGCGGAGCTGGTCAAGGCCCTCAAGTCCTACACCCACATGGATCAGGCGCCGGTGCAGTCGGTGGATGTGCGTGAGGGTCTGGACAATACGCTGATCATTCTCCACAACAAGCTGAAGGGCGGCGTCGAGGTGCAGCGCGAGTACGCCGAGGACCTGCCGGTCATCCAGGCGTACGCGAGCGAGCTGAACCAGGTCTGGACGAACTTCATCGACAATGCGATCGACGCAATGGACGGCGAGGGAAATCTGATCGTTCGTGCGCGCAGGGAGGACCCCTGGGTCGTGGTCGAGATCGAGGACGACGGGCCCGGTATCCCTGAAGAGCAGCAGTCGAAGATCTTCGACCCGTTCTTCACCACCAAGCCGACCGGAAAGGGCACCGGACTGGGGCTCAGCATCAGCCGCAACCTGGTCGTCCAGAAACACAAGGGACAGATCAACCTGACGTCCCGGCCAGGACGGACCTGCTTCATGGTTCGCCTGCCGATTGATTTCGAACCCGCCGAGTGACCTCGAGCGGGCTGGAGATGGAAGATGGCGAAACCGATCATCATGACAATCGACGACGAGCCGCACGTGCTCAACGCGATCGCTCGCGACCTCCAGGCGCACTATCAGCGCGATTACCAGATCGTGAAGGCGAGCTCGGGTGGAGAGGCGCTGGAAACGGTGCAGGAGTTCAAAAGAAGGAACACCCCGATCGCGCTCTTCCTGGTCGACCAGCGGATGCCCGAGATGAGTGGCGTCGAGTTTCTCGAGGAGGCGGTGAAGTACTTTCCGGACGCTCGCAAAGCGCTGCTGACGGCCTATGCCGACACCGACGCGGCGATCGCGAGCATCAATGCCATTGGGCTCGATTTCTACCTGATGAAACCGTGGGACCCGCCCGAGGAACGCCTCTACCCGGTGCTCGACGATCTGTTGAGCGACTGGCTCGCGAGCGTGCCGGTTCCGTACGACGGGATCCGTGTCGCGGGAACCCTGTGGTCGGCAAGGTCGCACGACGTCAAGGAGTTTCTCGCTCGCAGCCAGGTCCCGTACCAGTGGTTGGACATCGAGCGCGACCAGGAGGCGAAAGAGCTTGTCGAGGCGAGCTCCGAGGGGCAGCCGAAGTTGCCGACCGTCTTCTTCCCGGACGGCAGCACGCTGGTGGATCCGGACCTCAAGACGCTGGCCGACAAGGTGGGCATGACGACTGTCCCGCGGCAGCCCTTCTACGACCTGATCATCATCGGCGCCGGTCCGGCAGGCCTCGGCGGTGCGGTCTACGGTGCGTCCGAGGGCCTGCGCACCGTGGTCATCGAGAAAGAGGCGGCCGGCGGGCAGGCCGGCACCAGCGCGCGGATCGAGAACTACCTCGGGTTCCCGCAGGGCATCAGCGGCGCGGACCTGACGCGGAGGGCGACGACCCAGGCCCAGCGCCTCGGGGCCGAAATTCTCACCGCCCAGGAGGTCACCGGGGTGCGGGTGGAAGATCCGTACCGGATCGTCGCCCTGGCCGACGGCAGCGAGCTGAGCTGCCACGCCCTGATGATCGCCACCGGCGTCAAGGTTCGGGAGCTCGCGGTTCCCGGGATCGAGCCCTTCGTCGGCGGCTCGGTGTACTACGGAGCGGCGACCTCCGAGGCGGTCCACTACAGGGACAGGAATGTCTTCGTGATCGGTGGCGCCAACTCGGCGGGCCAGGGAGCGATGTTCCTGTCGCGGTTCGCGAAGCACGTCACCGTGCTGATTCGCCGTGAGTCGCTCCAGGCAACAATGTCAAAATACCTGATCGACCAGATCGACGGGACTGAGAACATCACCCTGATGACCACAACGGAGGTGACCGGAGTGGACGGCGGCGACAGCCTCGGCCTCCAGGCGATCACGGTCACTGACAACGTCAGCGGCGAGAGTCAGACCCTGCCCGCCGATGCGATCTTCATTTTCATCGGGGCGATTCCCCACACCGGGATGGTGGCGGACATCGTCGAGCGGGACGAGGCCGGCTTCATCTACACCGGCCAGGACCTGATACGCGACGGGCGACGGCCGAAGAACTGGAAGCTCCGGCGTGATCCCTTCCATATGGAAACCAGCGTGCCGGGCATCTTCGCCGCCGGTGACGTACGCCACGGCGTGGTCCGGCGGGTCGCCTCGGCGGTCGGCCAGGGCGCTGTAGCGGTGAGCCTGATCCACAAATATCTAGAGTCGGTCTGAGGGTCGGACTACTCCTCGTTCGATGGACTATTCAGGCGAGGCTTGAAACGATCAGGAAACTCCGTCGTTCGAAGCCAAAGGGTCACACCTTCCGTTGATCCCGGAAGGTGTTTCTCGGTGAGTGCGGTGAAGCTCTCGAAATCCAGGGACTGCCGGGAAAAGAGCTCGCGCGTGAACCGATTGAAGTCCTCGCTCCCCATGCGACGCCGGAGCCAATCGAAGAAGAGCCGGACCCGGTCGCTGAGAACGAACCTATCCTTGTAGGTGCCGATGTCGTCGGCGGTCATCTCGGCCAGAGGCTTTTCCGGGGGAAGAGGATTCCCCCGCCGGTCGAGGCCGGTCCTGCGACGCTCGACGTACCCCTCCAGGTTTGCTTCAATGTAGCTGTCATACCAATCTTCGCCGATCAGCGAAGCCATCGCAGGCAGGTGGAAATAGCTGGGGAACCCTTCTATCACCAGCGCGTAGAATTCACCATCACGGGGCACCGCGAGCTGTACGTGCGGGTGGACGAGCTCGTGCGCGAGCGTGCGGCCGGAGTAAGA
>JAJDNM010000023.1 GCA_022340665.1 Acidobacteriota bacterium
CGACGACGACAATCAGCTCGATGAGAGTAAATCCCGCCGCTGGCGAATTCTGAATTCTGAATTCTGAATTCTGAATGCCGCGACGAGGGTTCGCCCCGAAGGTGCCAGGGGGGCGGGCGGGAATTCCCAATTCCGAATTCCTAATTCCAAATTTCATTACCTCACCAATCCGCATACTTGGTCCCGTCGATCGCGGTTCCTTCAGAACTGGTTCGTACGTCATATACGTTTTCACCACCCCAGCTGGTCGCATCGAGATCGTCCTGGTATGAGCGCAACTCCCAGTCGTCGCGAGTCATCGGGTCGACAGGAATTCTCCGCATGAATCTCATCTTGGTTTCCTGGCCAACGATCTCTATCCCTTCTACCAGCACTTCCAGGCTCTCCGGGTATCCTTCGCCGCCAACGGTGATCGGTATCAACCCCTGGTCCGAGAGCCTCTTGTACTCGTCGATCGCGGTTCTGATTTGCCGCAGCGCCAACCGAAGCTCGGCCTCCTTCTGGCGCTTCACCGTGAATTTCGCGACCGGCATCGCCATCGAGGCGAGGATAGCGATCAGGGCCACAACCATTACCAGTTCGGCGAGGGTAAAACCCAGTGAAGCTCGAGATCTGCGCCTCACCTTTCCTCCGGAACCCGATCCTCACCGGCAATGAACAGGGAGCCGTCGGACGCCGCCACCGGGACGCGGGTACCGTCGCCGGTCACTGCTCCGCTGGCAGATACGACGAGCGGCACCGGCCCCGAATCAATCGCCTGCACTTTCAGCGCTACGATCGCCTGCCCGCCCTCCACCGCGTTGGCAAATACCAGTTCGAGGTCGATCCAACCTTGCGCCTGATCGATCGAATTTCGCAGGATCTCCGCACCGGGCGCCGGCATGACGTCGTGGACCCAAACTCTGGACGGATCGTAGGCAATCCCGACCGGTAGCCTGTAGGATCCCGATCCGCCACGAACAACCAGCTGCAGAACAGTCTCCTGACCCGGTATCAGGGACACGACCGAAGGCTCGAGGCCCACCAGCAGCGGCGGCAATGACGGGTCGATGTCGCTGGTTGGAACGAAATCGGGCACATCGTCCCAACCGACATCCGTCGGTGACTCATCCTCATCAAATATGCTCTTTTTTTGCGGTGGCACGAGCTCGGTGCCCTGGTTGGGTGTCTGCTCCTGGGGGCTCACTCGCCGGGGCGCCGTAGGTCTTCTGGTGCTCGGTGCCCGCTGAGTCGCGCCGCTCTCGTCCGGCCGCACATTTCCTTCGGCTCCGGATCGCTCGTCGAAGGGTCCCCTGGGAGCGCGCCCCGATTGCACCCTGGGACGCGTGCCCGAGAACGAGATCCGGCTCTCGGTGCCGACCCAGACGGGCGCCAAGTCCTCTTCCTCGATGTCGGGGAAGCGGATGATCTGAGGCGTCAGGGTGAGCACGAGATCGGTGTTCTTGTCGGTGGTGCTCTCGGATCGGAAGAGACGACCGAGAAATGGTATGTCGCCGAGCAAGGGCGTCTTGGTCACGCCCGAGCTCTTGTCGCGTCTGATGAGCCCGGCGAGGAGGCTCGTTTCGCCGCTCTTCAGTCGGATGACCGACGTGATCGTGCGGGTTCCGATAGTGATTGCCTCTGTATCGCCCACGGCGACCGTCTCCCCGACGTTCGAGATTTCCACCTTGAGGTTGAGCGTGATCTCGCGATTGTGGTGGACGCGAGGTTCGACCTCGATCTGGATTCCGACGTCCCGGTATTGGAAAGAGGTGATCGGCACCACGCTGCCACCGATGGTGTTGGAGGTATTGAAGCTGGTGACCGGAATCGGCACCTGGTCGCCGATCATCAGGCTCGCCTTCTCGCCCTCGGTGATCCGAAGCTGCGGCTGGGCCAGGACCTGCGCCTCGCCGGAAGACTTGGCGAGGTTGATCAGGATCGAAGGCACGTTGATGTACCACATTCCCCGGGTGATGTTCTGGTAGTCGTCCAGGCCAACGCTTCCTTCCGGCGCACTGGGGTTGGTGTTGATGTCGGCCGGATCGAATCCGAGGTTGAAGCTGTAGGTCGACAGCGCCGTTCCGATGTCCGAATTCTTGGAGGTCGTGACGATCAGGATCTCCACATCGACCAACACCTCGGCCTTCGCCTTGTCGTTGATGCGGATGAGCTTTTCAGCGATGGCCACCTTGTCCGCGGTATCGCGCAAGGTGATCGCGTTGAGCTGCTCGTTGGTCGAGAGTCGACGCGCCTCGATCAGAGATCGCAGTAGCTTGTCGACCTCTTTCACATCCGCGTTCGAGAGGAAGAACGTCTTGATGACCAGGTCCTCGTAATCGCGGCGGTTCTGGGGAGTGTCCTCGGCGATGATGATGGAGTTCTCGTCGAGGACCTTGTAGAAATGCCCGGCCGCCTGCATCACCATTTCGAGCGCCTGCTCCGCGGTGAGTTCGCGTAGCTCGATGGCGAGCTTGTCATCCTTGAGCTTGGGGTCGAAGAGGGTGTTGAATCCGTAGGCTTTACCGATCGCGTCATAAATCTCCTTGACCGATTTTGGCCGTGGAAAGTTGAGTGTGATCGGCTCCTTGGACAGCGGATCGAGGACCGGCGGTTTGACCTTCGCCTGCCGTGCCTCCCTCTTCATCTCCTCCAGCCGGCGCGCGCCCTCCGGCGTCGACAGCAGTTCCATGTCCCTCATGACATCGTTCAACACCTGCTCGGCATATTGGTTGGCCGGATCAAGCTGGACGGCCATCTGGAGTTCCTTGCGAGCAGCCACGAGGCGGCCCAGCTTCTGAAGCATTACTCCGTTGTCGAAATGTTTTTGCGCCGCCTTCTGGCGTGCAAAAACGAGCTGCATCTTGTACTCGACGTTCTCCGGGTCCTCCGCCAGAGCCTGAAGATAGTGGTACACGGCAGCGTCCCAGTTCTTGTGCTTGAATGCATCCTCACCCTCATCTGCCGTCTTTTTGGCGGTGGTACACCCGATCGACCCGATGATCAGAACGAGTGCGGTCAGGATCGAAGAGGCCCGAGCGCTAATTTTCAGACAACGGTACACGAGTGTCCTCCGAAGGGGCGTATCCTACGTAGCCGATGACGACCGATTCCAGTCCGATCTCACGCACGATGAACAATCCGTCGAGCACAGTTCCGACGATCGCGACGTCGATCTCGTTCGAGCCTGGGCTGTCTCCAGGCTTGCGGAAAGCCGCCACGTGGAACTGTTCGGGCCCGAAGAACCCGATGTATTCGCGATCAAACGGCGGTGGCGGTGCCTTGATTTCGCCGTCTTCTCCAACTGCGAGACGTGGCGTCGGAGTCGGACGTGGTGGCAATGTGGGTCGGGGCATAGCAGTCGGCCGTGGTCTGGCGGTCGGTGTCGGGCGGGCCCGAAACGCGAACGGATTTCCACTTGACGGGATAGTCTGACGATCGTGCGAAACGAACGAATCCGTCTCCAGGGGCTCCAGATTCCTGGCCTCGTACTCGAGCGCAGCGGTTCTGGAGACGCCACCGCCGATGCCGCCCTCGCCGAGGAAGCGGATCATCGCCACGACCACAACAACTGCCAGGATGGTCAGCAGAATTGCCAGCCGCAGCCGTTCGTTGGCCATTTTTGCGTCAGCCATCGCTGGTCTCAGCGGCGGCCGAAATGCCGCCTGTCAACTGGCGAAGCCGACCTGCATCCGCCTCGGCCAGAAACGTCGCAATATTGACCTGGATCTTCAGGTCGCGACTCAAGGGATCTTCGTCCCCGGCGAGATTCAGGTCTTCTATCACCAGGAATTCGGGGCTCGATTGGAGAGCTGCCAACATCTGTCTGATCTGCGGATACTCCGCGTCGACGCCGAACCGAATTCCGAAGCGGATAAAACCCGTCTTTTGATCCTCTTTTGCGGTGTACGTGAATGTGCCCGGAAGCAGTCCGGCATCTCGAGTCGCAGAGCCGACTGCGCGAAGGATTCGGGTCAACCGCTCATCCAGGTTTCCGTACACCTCATGGTAGAGCCGGTCGAACTGACGGTTGATTTCCTCAACATCCCGGCGGTCCGACTCCGCCGCCGCCTCGATCTTTTCGAGGCGCGCGATCTCCCGCTCGAGCTCTTCGACCTGGTTTCGAATCTGGGCGCGCCGCCCCCCAGATTCGGACGTTTGCCACACGTAGAAGGTCGCCGCCACCACGCACAGCAGCACCGCAGGCAGCCACACCGCCAGCAGGCGACGCCACGGGCGGATGTCGATGGTCATGGCGCCTCCGGTACCGGGTGATAATTCACCCGCAAATTCATGGCATAGTCCGCGGAGGTTTCCTCAGGCGATGCCTCCATCGACGGCGTCGGATCCGAAAACCGAGGATCAGCAATCAGATTATCCAGCAACTGCAACATTGCTTCGCGGTTGTGCGCGACCAGCGCCAAAGACAGCGTCACCTCGTCTGTACCGACGCCCGGTGAGATTCGTGTCAAGCGCACGTCGTACGGCATGATCCGCTCGATGTCATCGAGCATTTCCAGCCAGGAGAAGGAATGCTCACGGAGAATCAGATTCGTGGCTTCGACACGGTGCGTGAGCGACCGCCACGGCAGCCTTTCCAGGGCTGCCACATCTTTCCGGACCTGTGTCTCGAGAAGCTCATGACGCGCGAGCAGCGCGTCTCGGCGTGCCATATCGTCGTCGAGCGCACGATCCGCAACCAAGAACAACCGCAAATCAGCGGCCAGCAGAATTGCCGCCGCCACTCCTGCGATGGCGGTCACGATCCAAACCGGCCGTGTATTGAGAAAAGGCCGCGTCGCGAGGTTTGGCGTGATCACCGTACCTCCCCTGACACGACTGCGAGAGCCGGCTCCAGTCTCGCCCACCCAATCCGTTCGACCACTGTCGTCGGGCCACACGGCGGTCGGGCCTGCTCGGGGGCCGGCGCCAGACCATCCTGCCGGTTCATCCAGCCGCGAAGCACCGCGTCGATTTCAGGGCGCTCGCAGCTCAACTTCACACCGATCTCGTCGTCAACCCCCAAGGCGTCGCGGATGAATCCGAGGGTCATTGCCGCCTCACGGACAACGGCCGTGCCATCCCCGTTGCCGGCAGGCAGGGGCTTCGTGCGCAAAAGCTGTGGCACTCCACCGATCAGGAACAGCAGCGACAAGCAACCTTCCTCGTGTTGAACCAAAAGAAATGGCGGAGCATCTCCGGAGAGTCGAGGAACGAGGGCGAAGAGTCGGGTCGTGACGAGTCCGACTTCGACGCCGATTTCGGAGAAACAGGCCTCGACGCTCGCTATCGCTCGTTCGATGCCAGCCATGACCAGCAGCCGTCGTCGCCCGTCGGCCTCGGGCAAGCGCACGATCGAGACACGAAGTTCTGCAGGTGGTACCGGCAGAAGTTTCTTGAGCCGCCATCTCACGACGTCGAGAAGCTCCTCCTCCCGTCGCGGCAATTTGTCGACTTCAAGCATGAAACTTCGTAGCCAACCGGTTGGCACGACCACAGCCGCCGTCCGCGCACCTTCGGCTGCTCCTTTGAGCTTGGCCAGCCTTGGGGTCACGACCTGACTCCGAACTGACTGAAGACCGACCGGCCCGACCTCTACACCGCCGCCCGGAACATCCTCCGCTGCGCAGTGCACCTCCTGGGTCTTCGTCCGATGGGCGATCGCCACCAAACCTGGATCGAACGCCCAGCTGGTCGACGGCGGCGGACTGGTGACCAGACGATCCCAGTTCATTCGACGAACGTCACCTTGTTGACGTCATGAAGGGAGGTTTCACCGGCAAAGACCTTCTGCAAGGCTGACTCGCGAAGGAACCTCATGCCCTCCGCCTTGGCCGCCCGTTTGATCTCAGCTGCAGCCCGACGATCGAGAATCAGCTGGCGAATATTGTCCGAGAGATTCAGAAGCTCGGCGATCGCCAGCCGGCCCCGATAGCCGGTCCCGTTGCATTCGATGCAACCACCACCCTCGAAGAATGTGAAGTCGCGATACCGATCCGGATCGAGTCCGGAATCCTCGAGCATGGTGTCGGAAATCTGCACCGGCCGCTTGCAGTGCAGACAGATGCGACGAACCAGACGTTGGGCAAGTACGCAATTGAGGGCAGCTACGAAGTTGTAGAGATCGACGTTCATGTTGAGGAAGCGGCCGATGACATCGACCACGTTGTTCGCATGAACTGTCGTGAATACCAGGTGCCCGGTCAGGGCCGACTGTACGGCAATCTGCGCAGTTTCCTCGTCCCGAATCTCGCCAACCATCACCTTGTCTGGATCGTGACGCAGAATGGACCGCAGGCCCCGGGCGAAGGTGAGGCCCTTCTTTTCGTTGACCGGAATCTGGGTGATCCCCTTCAGCTGGTACTCGACCGGGTCCTCGATAGTGACGATCTTGTCCTCGCTCGAACGGATCTCGGACAGGCAGGCATACAGCGAGGTCGTCTTGCCCGAACCGGTGGGCCCGGTAACCAGGACCATGCCGTACGGCTCGTTGATGAACTTCCTCAGCTGTCGCTTGGTGTCGTCCTCGAAACCCAGAACGTCGAGGTTGAGAGTCTTGAACTCGGCATTGGTGGACTCTTTGTCGAGGATTCTGATCACGGCGTCCTCACCATGAACAGTCGGCATGATCGAAACACGGAAATCGATGGTGCGGCCCGAGAATCGGACCTTGAAGCGTCCGTCCTGAGGAATTCGTTTCTCGGCGATATCGAGCTCCGACATAACCTTGATACGGCTGACGATGGTCGAGTGATGCCGCTTGTCGATGGACTTCATGGCCTGGTAAAGGACTCCATCGATGCGGTATTTCACCACGACTTCACGGTCCTGGGTCTCGATGTGGATATCCGAAGCACGCCGCTGAATGGCGTTGAAGAGAATCGAATCAACCAGTCGAATGATCGGCGACGAATCGGCGGTGATCCGATCGATGGACAGGACTTCCTCTCCGTCCTCCGCCTCCTGCACCAGCTGCATACTGAAGCCCTCGGTCGCCTCGTCCAATACTCGTTGGGTCGACTCAGATTTCTCGAGGATATCGGCGATGCGGTTGGCCGGCGCAACGGTCACCTCGAGCGGCCTCGCCAGTACGAGCTCTACCTCGTTGAGGTTGACCACATTGGACGGGTCCGCCATCACCACGTGCAACGTCTCACCCTCCGCCCGCAAGGGCAGGAATTGATAACGCAGCATGACCTCGACAGGAATCGTCCTGAAGAGTTCAGGGTCAACATGGAACTCGTGCAGCGGGTCGAAAGGAAGGTCGAGGCGGTCGGCCAACGCACGCGCGTTTTTCTCCTCTTCCTGTTCCTCCGTCTGCTGATCGAGCATGACGAGGTGTTTTTCGAGATTTGGATCAGTCGCCATATTTCCTCAGGCAATCCGGGTTACGATCGTGAGCAAAGGATAGTAGACCGCCAGCAAGAGTCCAGCAACGATCACGCCCATAACGACCAGAATCAAGGGTTCGAAGAGGGTGACGATGCGTCCAAGAGTGAACTCGATCGACTCGTCGAAGAAATCCGATGTGTGACTCAACATTTCGGGTAACGCGCCCGTCGATTCCCCGACCCGGATCATCGCCAACGCCAGGTTCGGCAGATATCCCGTGTCGTCAAGAGCGTCGGACAGCGGCCTCCCCTCCTGTACCTCCTGCACACAATCGAGAAACAGCTCCGAGATATATGCGTTGCTGATCGAGGTCGCAGCCGTTTCCAGGGCCGGCACCATCGGGGTTCCACCGCCGAGGAGGATCGCCAGCGAGCGACTGAACTGAGAGAGTGCAAAGAGATGCGTGAGCCGACCGAGCAACGGTATCTTCAGCTTCCAGCGATCGGTGATGAGGCGCCCCGAAGGTGACGTCCGCCAGACCCTTACTGCGTACCAGGCCGCGATCGCCCCACCCACTATCAGAATGAGATTGTTGCTCACGAACTCGGCCGATCCGATGACCAGGCGCGTCGGCACCGGCAGCTCTGTTTCGAACTGCAGATAGAACTGTGAAAAACTCGGGATGACATAGGTCATGAGAATGGCGACCAGTCCGGTCGCAAGGACCACCAGCACGGCTGGGTAGGTCAGGGCGCCAATGATCTTTTTGCGTACGGCCTCGACCAGCCGCTGGTACTCGACATATCTTTCGATGACCTGTTCGAGTTCTCCGGTGCGCTCTCCGGCCCGCAACGAGTTTGCGTAGAGCCGCGGGAAGGTGTCGCCAAGTGCAAGAAACGCATCCGACAGTGCAACTCCGGTCGTCACCTGCTGATGCAGTTTGTCCAACAAGGTCCTGAAGTGAGGATTGGATTGTTGCTCCTTGAGGAGGTCAAGAGACTGAGCCAACGGCATGCCTGCGTGAAGCAAAGTCTTGAGCTGGGTATTGAAGAGCATGAAGTCCTGCCCACTGACCTTCTCGGAACGCGAGAAGAACGGCAGTCGAAATCGGGACCGTGCCCCAGCCAGGCTGAATACGTGGAAACCTTCACCCTCGAGTTCACGACGGAGTGCATCTATGGAAGCCGCCACCCGCCGCTGCTCCACCAGTGATCCATCTGGGGCGCCGAGCCTACAGACGAACTCGGGCACTCAGTAACTCCCGAATTCCCTGGCGTGGACGATGAGGACGAGGACTTTTTCAGAATCCTCGGAATTGCCGGCGCCAATATAGACGGTCTGGTTGGGGGACAGGAGAACGCGAGTTCGAAGAATTTCGTTGGCCTTCAGAGTGCCGTCTGAAGCGAGCTCGGTTCGCTCGAGAACCAGATGTTGAAGTTGGAGACGATTGCCCGGGTCTGGACTGCCCCAAGGGGTCTCGCTCGAAAAATGCGGCACCTGTGGGACGAAGGACACACGGAAAGACGATCCGAGCTCGGCCTGCGCCCTCGAACCCAGTACGCCTTCGATGGTGGAGGCACCGATACGGTGGAACGAATCGACTTTGTACATTCGCCGCAGCCGTTCCTCGACCTCGACTTCGTCGATCGAGCCATAAGGCAGGGCCTTGCCACCTTCGAGGAGATCGACCCGAATGCCATATGAGCCAGGCACCTGGTCGAGCATTTCAATCAGCGCCGTCACACGAGCAATGATCTCGGGATCATCCTGGACGACAATCCTGGAGAGCTTCGGCTGCAGAGTCAGACTGCCCGTATCAGACAGCAGACCCTGCACGGCATCCGACGCCTCCGACACCGAAACGTGTTCGAGCCTGAAGACCCTCGACATCGTCTGCCCTTCGGTTGCAGAAACCGACGCGGCAATCACAGCGATCACCAGAAACACCAGAGACCGCCTCAACATCTCAGAGCTCCATCGCCGGATCGACAATGAAATACATCGCCGAATCAGAGTTATCGTCCGCCGCGAACTGATAGACGCGCACCGTCTCGCTTTCCATTTCAACCTCGACGCTCGGAGGCGGAGTCTTTGCTTCAAGATTCCGAGACGATTCTGCGCTCGACCTTGAGGGGATGCCGTTGCCGGTCATCCCGAGCCACGCGATGCCACCCCCGACGACGATGATCACCGCAGCTGCCGCTGCCAACCACGGCCGGCGGTTTCGGCTCAGGCGACGTTCGAGCCGATCATGGCGAATTCGCGCGGTGACCGAGCTGACACAAGCTTCAACCGCTTCGGCATCGGTTGGTGGATCCTGAGCTGCGGTGAAGAACAGACTCGGTTCCTCTCGCAGCGCTCGATTGCGACACGCCACACACTCTCGAAGGTGGCTTTGGAACCAACCCCGCCGATCCTCGTCAAGAGTCTCGTCAACGTAGGAACCGATCATCTCGCGGAAAATTTCGCAGTTCATTTCATCCCCTCTCGGATGCGGGTAGATACTCCGGGAAACGCTCTTTGAGCTCCCTTCGCAGCACCTTCCGAGCCTGAAAAACGTGATTACGAACCGTGGTCGCGGAACAACCCAACACCTCCGCTACCTCCGCCGTGTCGAAACCACTCATCTCCCGCAGCACGAAGGCGCTGCGCTGTTGCGGCGTCAACTCTTCTACGAGCTGCCCGAGGATATCGTCGGCCTCGCTTCTATCGAGCCGCGAAGCAGCATTTTCACCGTCTCCAACCAAGCGGAGCCGATGCTCGGTCCCTGCCTTGTGAGCCCGCTCCCGACTTGTCCGAGACCGCAGCAGGTCGATGGCGAGGTTGGTCCCGATACGATAGATCCAGGTAGAGAAACTGTAGCGGGGATCGTATCGGTCGAGTTTCTGCCAGGCCTTGAGGAACGCCATCTGCACGACATCCCACGCCTCGGCTTCATCAGCGAGGATTCTAAACACAGCCCGGTGAAGGCCGCCCGAATGCCGCCGGACCAACTCGGCATAGGCATCCTCGTCACCTTCCTTGGCGGCCTGGATCCACTCGCGATCACTCATGGCCGCCTCGTGACGCCCGCTGAAGTCCACAGGCTGCACACACAGGTTCTCCCTCACCATCGTTCCCCGTAACTGTTTACGGAGGTCCGAGGACTCGCGTTGGTCTCGTCAGAGAGGATCCTAGCACCACGATCGCGTCGGAACCGACCATGACCACGATTCATGGGAGTATTCTGACCGCAAATCTCACAAATGTAAAGAGTTAACACTTATTGATCCTCGATACTCAATGCTCGATACTCGATACTCGATGTTTGGTTGCCGCATCTGTGTCCCCAGGGGCGGGTAGGGGGATGGAGTGTCGAGTATCCAGGATCGAGTATCCGCCCTTCGGGATCAGCTAAGATCCTGCTAGCGAGCATGGAGGGTCGAATGGACATCTCGATCGAATACTGCGTGGTTTGAAACTACGAGCCTCGGGCCGCCGGACTGGCGGCCGAGTTGGACCGTGAGTTTGGTTCATCAACCGATCTGATCAAAGGGAGGAATGGCGACTTCGAGGTCGTAGTCGACGGGAAAACCGTGTTCTCGAAGCGTGCCCTCGGTCGATTTCCGGAAGACGGAGAGGTCGCCACAGCGATACGACGTCTATAGTCACCAAGTCTCCGTCGACCCAAGATCCTGCCATGGACGCCCGGGCAGTCTACTCCGGTTTGCGATCGTCCGATCCTAGCCGTCGGCGATAGATGTGCCGCTCGAGAATTCGCGAGTATGGTGTCCAGGCCTCGTCGTCGGATCCCTGAGCTGCGATCGCCTCCACCATCCCCGCCATCTTCGAATCCAGGTTGTCGACCATGTGCACCAGAAGGGCTTCCGGGGTCTTAGGCCGACGGGGGGAGCCAAACTCGTACTCACCGTGATGGGCAAGGAGAATGTGCAGGAGCTGGCGTCGGGTTTCGGGTGGGAACGACTCCAGCTCGGCTATCTTCCTGTCGACGTACAACGTCTCCATCGGAATATGGCCGATTAATCTGCCATCGTCCGTGTATTCGATCGATGCACCGATATCGAGCTCCCAGATCTTTCCGAAATCGTGCAGCAGGCATCCAGCAACCACGAGATCGTCGTTCAGTTGGTAGTGCCGCGCCAGGTCTCGCGCCACAGTGGTGACTGACAGGGAGTGTTCGAGTAGGCCGGAGCGAAAGGCATGATGCATCGAGCGAGCCGCCGGCGCAGCCTTGAACAATCTCTCTATTTCCGAATCCGAGAAGATCCTGAACAGGAGCTGGCGGAGGTTCGCGTCAGAGACCTCTTCGATGAGCCTGTTGATTTCCTTCCACAGGTGGTCGGGGTCTTGAGCCGATGAGCGCACGAAAAGATCGTCTTTCACCGATTCACCCGGAAGGAGTTCGGCCTGGCGCACCACCACCTGCAGTTGCTGGTTGTAGCGTTGCACCTGGCCTTTCACCGAGACGACGCTGCCGGGCTCCAGGGTCTCCCGAAGCTTCTCTACGTTCTGCCAGACCAGGGCCGCCACCTCGCCCGTCTTGTCCCCCAGCGTGGCCGCGAGATATGGACCCCCTCCTCGGCGCTGACGAACATCTACCCCGCGTACCGCATAGCACTCGTCGACGTCCGTGCCGGCACGCAGGTCCCTGATCCACACTCTTTTCGGGTCGCTGAGTGCAGACATCTCAGGCGCCGCCCAGGTTGGCGAACACGATGTCGAGGTACTCCCGGTGGACCTCGACCAGATATTGCTGCCGGAGCTTCTCCACAAGCCCCTTCGTCTGGCCTTCGTAGCTTTCTGCCGAACGTTCTCTTCGGAGTTGCTCGGCAACCTCGTCGAAGGACTGGTATCCCGCGGGAATCCTCTGTACGAGGCGGACGACCTGAACACCTCCGGGGACAGTCAGCGGATCCGCTACGCCACCTTCCTCGAGCGGTTCCAGCGCTCGTTTGAGATCCGGCCTGCAATCGTCCACCGGAATCTGCCCGAGCTCCTGAAGCTCTGAGCCGGCAAGGGTTGCCTCGGCTTTGAGGTCGGCCCCGTCCCTTACCCTTTGCACGAGCCCCTGCGCACGGCGGTTGAGATCGGCCGCTCCTGCTTCATCCGAAGTCAGAAAGACCTGTTCCAATTCGACCATTGCCGGCACCCGAAATTTCTCCTTCTCGACCTCGTACTGCTGCTTGAGCTCTTCTTCGGTGATCTCGACGGGCCGCACCTCTCCCTGAACCGTGCGTTGCACAGTAATTGTCCTCCGATAGCGCTCGCGCAACGCTTCGACTGTCAGGCCCGAACTGGCGAGGGCCTGCTCCCAGGCCTCATCATCCTGGAGGTTGTTTTCCTCTCGGAGGTTGGCGAGAGCCTGATCCACCATCGCGTCGTCAACCGTGAGGCGCTTCTCCGTCGCCCGCTCCATCAGAATCATCTCGCTCACCATTTGTTCGAGGAGCATGTCGGTGAACTGGCGCAGCTCTTCGTTGTTCGGCTGGTTCGGCATCTGGGTGAGCTCCTGGCGCACCCGTTCGGTAAATTCGGATATTGTGACGATTCGATCGTTGACGCGAGCCAGGATCCCCTCGACGAGAACCCGCTCCGATGCCTGAATCGGCACGGCTGCCATCAGGACACCGATCAGCAATCCTGGAACTCGAAAGCGCATTTTCCTATCCTTCCGCATACCTACCTGTGTACGGAAACCACAGGTTGGTGTCGTAGATTTCAATTTCGATCCTGGTCGAAAGCCTCTGGATGCAGCCCCGAGTGTGTTCGCGAATTTTCTTCTGCGTGAACTCGCTGCGTACCGCGGCTTCGACCTCGGCCAGGTCCGGAGGCCCGGCGGGAATCACCTCCAGGACCTGAAACACATGATAGCCAGAAGGCCCTTGCACGGGCTCGGAAAATTCTCCTGGCGCCAGGGAGAAAATCACCGCATCGATTTCTGGCGAGAGCGCGCCCTGATCGAAAAACCCGAGCTCGCCACCATCCGCCGCATTCGGCGCCCGACTCATGTTGCGCGACACTTCGACGAAGTTTTCGCCCGCGTTCAGGAGTCGAAGGGCCTCGAGACCCTCCTCGTGACTGTCTACCAGAAGCTGCCTGACGTGGGCCTTCGCCGGACGCTCGTGTTCCGCCCTTCGACCGACCTCGGTCGCGATTTCGTCCGCGGTCAGATTGGGCGCCGGCCCGCACAACTCGTCGAGGAGCCATTGCACCTCTGACGGACCCATCGGCGAGGAGCTGTCGGGGAGCGACACCTCTCTCTGACGCGCCGCTTCCAGAACCACCTGTCGGTCGAGATATTGGTCGAGCAACCCGGACAACACGTGTGCGCTCACCGCCTGCCATGCCTCACCAGTCACGTCACTGACGTAGCTCTGAAAGGTGGTGATTCCGACCGTTTGCCCCCCGACCCGTGCCAAATCGGTTTCATGTGCCCCACACGCCATGACCATGGCCGCACCGAGCGCCGCGAGGATTCGACACAAGGAACGCAAGTCGCTCATCAGCAAAGAGTACCATGCTCATTCAAGCTCAGCTGGGATCGTCGATTACGGCTGAGCTGGAATGAGGGAGGTGTTTGCGGTAAAGCGGGCGGAGAGCCCAGCCGAAGACGCTGCCCATTGGCCGTCCCGTAAATGCCGAAGCCATCCGCAGCAATCCCTCGCCGACCAGGAGATAGTCGAGAAGGAGGAGGAATGCCGGCGCCGATCCGAGGTCGTCTTGGAAATTGGAAACGCCACCGACGAGCTCGGCCGCAGCACCCGCAACCGTCAACCAGGAAGCTCGAACGCCGAGCTCCTCGGCCCAGCGCAACTGATCCGATGCCGGACCCAGGGTCACTGCAGCCGTCACCAACATCGTTCGTACAAACGACGGAGGCTTTTGACCCTCGAACGTGGTCGGCGAGCGTTCTTCTGCTTTGCCGGCCACCCCTCGATCCGTGCAACAGAACGGTACACCGAGGAACGATCCGATTGGCTCACCACCTCCTGCGGCCGAGGCCAAGCGCACGATGCCGCTTATCAAGAAAATCGGCCCCGGAAGGGCAAGAATGAGCGGCATGAACAAACCGCCGCCAACCGCCATCAATATGATCTGGACTGTTCCCGCGGCCCCGGCCGCGAGCTCGAGGACGGCCGAAATCTGGGTCGCACGTTCCGCCGGAAAGCCCCACTCATTCGCCCACTTTTTCTGAAGATCCGCCGGCGCCAGACCGAGCAGCGGAAGTAGCAACAGGGTTATTGCCCGTTTCCGCAGTTTCCGTGATTCGAGCTCCTCCTCTTCGGCGACTGTTCGAATCGACGCTCGCTCGAGCTCGAACACGGTGCGCATCGCCTTCGGTTCCTCCCAGCGGCACAACGACCATCTCTCACCTTTTCTGGTGGCCACCCGGTCCACAACCTCAAAGGGTCGTCCGCCCCACAGCACGGCGGTCCCGGGCGCCAGTCCTTCGCTCACCCGCCACGGGAGCTTCAGGCGCGGGCTAAAAACGTGCAGCTGGCCGTCACTGCCATGATTTACACGAACACCGAAACCGAGATCTTCTCCCTGAGGCAAGTCCACGCTGTTATGGTACTGCTACGAGAGCCCGCCAGGGCTATTGTCCTTCCGCCCGCAACGATTCCAGGAAGCGGATGATCTCTTCCATGTCCGCCTCGTCTCCAGCGACCGGAAGGGTGATTTCCCCGTTCGGGCTCACCGCCGCGCCCCGCCAATCGCCAACCACGTCAGCAAAATCGGAGGAGGGTTTGACCGCCGGGTCCATGCGGAGCCGCCACTTGCGCGCTCGCCGAACCACCGAAGTCATCCCCGCTCTGCGAGCGGCCATGCGTACCCGTTGGGCACGAGCGAGATCGTCGACCTGTGGGGGGGCCGGTCCGTATCGATCGGACACCTCCTCGAGCAGTGACGCGAGCGCCTCGTCGTCGTCACAAGCGGCGAGCCGTTTGTAAAAGCTCAGGCGGAGGGAAGGCTCGGGCAGATACCTCTCCGGTAGCTGGAGGTCCATGCCGAGACGAAGTTCGACCTCGCGTTGAGTGTGCGGAACCCGGCCCTCGAGCTCGGCCACAGCCTCCTCGAGGAGTTGACAGTAGGTCTCGAACCCCACGGCCTCGAGAAATCCGTGCTGTTCGGCCCCCAACAGGTTCCCGGCACCGCGGATTTCCAAATCTCGGGCCGCAATCCGGAACCCGGCGCCGAGCTCGCAGAATTCTTGGATGGCCGCTAGCCGTGCGCGCGCCGTTGGCGTCAGGCTCAGGCCCGGAGGCACCATGAAGTAGGCGAAAGCGAGACGCTCAGACCGACCGACGCGCCCCCTCAGCTGGTAGAGCTGCGCGAGACCGAAACGATCCGCGCGGTTGACCAGAAGGGTGTTGGCGTTGGGGATGTCGAGCCCGTTTTCGATGATCGCCGTCGCCAGGAGCACGTCTGCTTCGCCCGACAAAAACGTGTGCATCGCGCGTTCAAGGTCGCGTTCCGACATCTGACCGTGGGCCACCACGACCTTCGCTTCCGGAACCGTACGACACACCCAGTCGGCAAATGCACCAATCGATCGAACACGATTGTGGACAAAATACACCTGCCCTCCGCGCTCCATCTCGTACAGGATCGCCTCGCGAACCACCTCCTCCGAGAACTCGATCACGCTCGTCTCGACCGCTTGGCGGTCGCGTGGGGGAGTCTCGATGATCGAAATGTCCCGAAGGCCGCTTAGAGACAGGTTCAAGGTGCGCGGTATCGGGGTTGCGGACATGGCGATCACGTCGACCTCCGTGCGGAGCTTTTTGAGGCGCTCTTTCTGAGCTACCCCGAACCGCTGCTCCTCGTCGAGAATCACCAGGCCGAGATCGCGGAAAAGAACCGAATCGGCGAGTAACCGGTGGGTTCCCACTACGATGTCGACTCGACCGTCTCGTAGGCCCTCGACGACCTCCGAGGCCTCGCTCCTTGAGACAAATCTCGAGAGCATCCGCGCCTCGACGGGAAATCCCTCGAGCCTCCGCCGAAATGTCTCCAGGTGCTGATCCACGAGAATCGTGGTTGGCGCCAGGACCGCCACCTGCTTTCCGTCAAGCACCGCCTTGAAGGCGGCACGAATCGCGACCTCTGTCTTGCCGTAGCCGACATCGCCACACAACAAACGGTCCATCGGGCGCGCCGACTCCATGTCTTGCTTGATCTCGGCCACCGCGCGGTCCTGGTCGGACGTCAGCTCGAACTCGAAGGCTTCCTCGAACTCCCTTTGCCAAGGTGAATCCGGTGAGTACTCGTAACCTTTCGAGGTCTGCCGTACGGCTGCCAACCGAAGCAGCTCCGCCGCCATTTCCCGGATCGCTTTTTTGACCCTCGCCTTGCGCCGCCGCCAGCTTCCACCTCCCAGGCGATCGAGCTTCGGCGGAACCTCGGTCTCGCCCGAGGCGAATTTCTGAATCAGGTCCGCGCGCTCCACAGGCACCATCAGGGAGTCTCCCCCGTGATACGCCAGGGACAGCATCTCCAGCTCCCGCCCCTCCACCGTCACTCGCCTGAAACCCTTGAATCGCCCGATGCCATGATCGAGATGGACGACCAGGTCCCCGGGTCTGAGATCGCGGAGATCCGACACGAACGCTCGCGCACCCGGCCGGCGGCGGCGGGGGCGGGGCACAGAGGTCAGATCGCGTCGTCCATAAACCGCGAGCACGTTTTCCCAAACGAACCCGCGCTGCAATTCACCTTCGACAATTGCCACGCTTCCCGGCGGGGGCGTCGTGGTTAACGGTTCCACCTCTCCTTCTCTCAGCAGATGTGCGAATCGCCGACCTTCTCCCGGGGAACCAACAACCAGCGTCTGGACCATGTCGCAGGCGCGTCGCGACCGCAACTCGGGCACCAGATCCGGCAATCGGCGCACGAAGCTCTCCGCCGGGCGGGTCGCCAATCGGCGCCATTTCGTCGATCCATCCACCAGCTCCAGCTGTTCTATGCGCAATGAGGCATCGTCGATCGACGGCCAGAGCTTCTCCGGATCGGAGAGCAGGCGATCGGGAGGCGGAATCTCCATCGTGCGTTCGCTGAGAGTCTTCCACTCTCGATCCTGCACCTGCCACCAGCGTGCGAGCGCACCCGTCACTTCGTCTCGATCACACACTACGACGTTTTTCGCGAGGTCGAGCCAGCTCGTCGACTCGCTCCCCAGATGAAGCGCTCCCCACCAGAGACGTCGCTCCACGCCTTCGGCCATTTGAACCGCCAGAGCCGGGTATTCGGCCTCGAGCTGCGCCGATATCTCGGCAAGAACCTGTGGCTTAGCTGGAAAGACATCGATCGGAAGCAGCGAGAGCTCGTCGATCTGTTCGTCGGAACTCCTCTGGCTGGTTGGATCGAAGCTCCTGATCGACTCCACACACTCGTCATCGAGCTGGAGCCTCATACCCTTCTCTCCGCCGGCGTGGATATCTACCACCCAGCCACGTATCGCGAAATCACCGGCCTCTTCGACCAGATCGACGCGCCGATAACCCGCCACACTCAGCTTTTCGGCCATCGATTCGAGATCGACAACCTGCCCTACATGCAATCGGAGGGTCGCTTCGCTGATCGCGTTCGGAACCGGCACCGGCGAGCCGAGCACGCGTGCCGGCACGACCACGAGATCCACGCCACCCTCACCGATGCGTTGCAGGAGATCGACCGTCCGAAGCCGCGCTGCAAGCGAAGGTTCAGTACCAAGATAAGGACCCGCAAATTCTGCCGGAGCGAGGCCCACTCGCAGATCCGGCGCGAGCAAACCCAGGCCCGCGGCAAGGTTCTCCGCGTCTCGTGTGCGCGGCACGACAACCAGGGTGAGATCCGTCGGCCACCCGTGCTCCGCGAGAGCGGCCATGACCAGGGCGCGGGCACCGGGGACCACGCCACCGACCGCGAGTCCAGGCACACCGTCCCTGAGCTCACGGGTGAGAGTGGCCAGGTCCGGCAGTGGATACTTCATCACAGAGGCATCGATCCTACAGCGTTTCATGCCTGAGCACTCACTCTTCCCGAGAAGATGCAGAGGGGAAAGGCGAGAAGGAGCAGAGGAGATTACGTATCCTCGCCCCTTCTTCTTTTCTCAACGAGTCGGGTTATCTGACCTTCGAAGAGCCAACGCCGCGGTCAATCACACCATCTTGAGCAGATGCCCCATTTTGAGCTTCTTGGTTTCGAGGTAATCCCGGTTGCTGTCGGTGGGAGGCACTTCGAGCGGTACGCGCTCTACGATTTCGAGGCCAAAACCGCGCAGCGCGGTGTACTTTTTCGGGTTGTTGGTCATCAACCGCAGCCGCCTCGCTCCGAGATCGACCAGAATCTGGGCTCCGGTTCCGTAGTCGCGCGGATCCGCCTTGAACCCGAGGTGGAGATTGGCCTCCACGGTGTCCTCACCGTCATCCTGGAGCTCGTACGCGCGCAGCTTGTTGAAGAGACCGATGCCCCGGCCCTCCTGGAGCAGATAAAGCAGTATTCCGGAACCCTCTTCTGCGATCCTGCGCATCGCTGCGTCGAGCTGGGAGCCGCAGTCGCACCGGCGGGAGGCGAAGACGTCTCCAGTCAAACACTGAGAGTGGACTCGAACAAGAACTGGCTCGCTCGAGTTGATCGATCCCATGACCAACGCCACATGCTCCTCACCCGTCACCCGATTGCGGTAGCCGAAAATGCGGAAATCTCCCGCGTCTGTCGGCAGAGCTGGGCCCGCCACGCGTTCGACGAGCTTCTCCGTCCGCATGCGATGAGCGATGAGATCAGCCACCGTGAGGATGCCGAGGCCGTGTTCGCGGGCGAATTGCTCGAGCCGCGGCAGCCGTGCCATCTGACCGTCGTCGTCCATGATCTCGCACAGGACCCCGGACGGCGTCAGGCCGGCCATCCGCGCCAGATCGACCGACGCTTCGGTGTGGCCGGCCCTCTTGAGCACCCCTCCTCGCATCGCTCGTAGGGGAAACATATGGCCGGGACGCTGAAGATCATTTGGTCGAGTCTTCGGGTTGACGATCGCTCGCACGGTCGCCGCACGGTCGTGAGCGGAAATGCCGGTCGTAGTCCCTTCGCGGACCTCGACGCTGACCGTGAAGGCCGTGCCGTGGGCCGAGGTATTCTTCTCGACCATCAGCGGTAGCTCGAGCTCGTCACAACGCTCGCCCGTGATCGACACGCAAATCAGGCCACGCCCGAAACGGGCCATGAAGTTTATTGCCTCAGGGGTCACCATCTCGGAGGCGAGAATCAGGTCGCCTTCGTTCTCTCGGTCGGCATCGTCGACGACGATGATCTGCTCACCGCGCGCGATCCTCGCCGCTGCCTCTTCGACCGTGATAAAAACGTCGTTGGTTTCCGTCATGCACTCTCCCATGTTCGCCGACACACAGCGAGCCCGAATGGTAGCCGTTCGCCACCCACGCCGCAAGCGCAAACGTCTCGATTTCGGAATGATGGATGCCCTCGCTTTCCTTTTCCTCTGTTTACCTGTTCCGATATATCCCTCGAAAGAGGACACCTTTGAAGGGTAGAATCGCGGGGCACCATGGAAAACGATGTCATATACCTGGACTACAACGCCTCGACGCCGTGTGACCCGAGAGTCGTGGAGGCGATGGAGCCGTACTTCACTGAGGTCTACGCCAACCCCGCGAGCCGCAGCCACCGACCAGGCCAAGCCGCGTTCACCGCGCTGGAAAACGCCCGCGGAACGGTCGCAGCCTCAATCGGAGCGCGGATGGCCAGCGAAATCGTTTTCACCTCCGGCGCCACCGAGGCGAACAACCTCGCGATCCTCGGTTCCGCCCGGGCACGGGTCGCTCGCGGCCGCCACCTGGTGACTCAGGCAACCGAACATCCGTCGGTGATCGAGGTCCTGCGTGCACTC
Source organism: Acidobacteriota bacterium (assembly GCA_022340665.1). Lineage (NCBI taxonomy): Bacteria > Pseudomonadati > Acidobacteriota > Acidobacteriota bacterium. The sequence goes on from JAJDNM010000023.1 coordinate 20,195, forward strand.
CAATATGACGGATGGACGCTCTCCGAAATCGGCGTCGACGCGGGAGGCCGCGTCCGCCTCGACGAGCTCGACGCCGTTTTGTCGGACGAAACAGCTCTGGTGAGTGTGATGCTCGCGAACAACGAGACCGGAACCGTGCAGAAAATTCGCGAGATCGCCGATCTCGTCCACGCGCGGGGCTCGATCCTCCACTGCGATGCGGCCCAAGGTGTCGGTAAGATCAGAGTGGATGTGGACGACCTCAGTGTCGATCTTCTCAGCCTTTCGGGGCACAAGGCGTACGGACCCAAGGGAATCGGAGCCCTCTATGTACGCAAGACCGCTCCACCTCTCAAGCTCGATTCGTTGCTCCACGGCGGCGGTCACGAGGGCGGTATCCGCTCGGGCACACCCAACCTGCACGGAGCGGTAGGCCTCGCCCGGGCCCTCGAGATCTGCGGCGTGGAGCTCGACACGGAGAGTCCGCGAATCGCAGCACTCCGAGACCGGCTCGAAGCCTCTGTGACAGCTGCCGTAGAGCACGCGACGGTCAACGGCTCGTCCAGTCACCGTCTGCCGGGCACGAGTAACATTTCGTTCCCCGGTATCGAAGGCAACGCCCTGCTCGCCTCGCTACCGGATCTGGCGCTCAGCAGCGGATCTGCCTGCACGTCGTCCCACCCCGAGGCGTCACCCGTTCTGCTCGCGATGGGGGTGAAGCCAGAGCTTGCCAGGGCCTCGTTGCGGATCAGCGTTGGACGTTTTACAACCGAAGAAGAAATCGTTCGTGCGGCTTCGCGCATCTGCGAGGAGGTCGTGCGCCTGCGGAACCTGAAGCGTGGCAGAAGGCGTTAGCCCGCATTATTCATGAGGGTTCGTCGCGAGGGCGGCGAGGTGCCGTGCCCAGTGGAGTTTGCGACCCGAGGGGCGCGGCGGCGTACTTGACGGTACGTCGAGCACCCCAAGGCGAGCAAACACCGCTGGGTATGGTGCATCGCCGGTCGCAGTAAAGGCTTCATGAATCACACGGGCTAGGTGTAGCGTCCTCATCGTGATAGAGCAGGATGCCTTCGAGATGGTTTTCGAAGTCGGTCACTGACGCACGCCATGAATCGAAGAGGTGTTCGAAACCACGCCCCTCTTCGATGCATCGTCTCGCCTCCGGCGAGCCGGTCAAGAGATCCAGAGCCGGGACTTCGCTGACGAACTCGTACGGATCCGAGCGCCAGGTAAAGTCCGTCGGGTGCAGGTCGTGGATCGTCTTGAGGAGGTGCAGGCCAAAGGCCACTGGTTCGAGAGCATCACGATCGACAAGGTGTGTTTCGACGCCCGCACAGACCTCATTGGCGTGTTTTCCGAACACCGGTCGAAAGCGTGTCGGGCGGAAGGCGACCCCTGAAAGGTCGAGATCGCGCAGGTTGGATACGAGCCTCTCCGCGTCGATCCACGGCGCACCCACCAGGTGGAAAGGTCTCGAGGTCCCGCGACCCTCAGAGAGAGTCGTTGCTTCCAGAAAACAGAGGCCGGGGTAGAGAGAAGCCGTTTCCAGAGCCGGCATGTTGGGGCTCGGCAGCACCCAGGGAACATCGGTGTCGTCCAGCCAGTCACGCCGTCGCCAACCCCGGCACGGAACGACAGTCAGTTCGAGCTGCGGATAGCGCTGGCGCTGCAGCAACAGCGCAATTTCACCCAGAGTCAGCCCGTGACGCGCAGGCACCGGTAGCTGGGAGACGAAACTCTCGAAGCCTCGCTCCACCAATCCACCCTCCCGCATCACTCCGTTGATCGGGTTCGGCCGGTCGAGGAGCATGACTTCTACAAGTGCCTTTTCGCAAGCCGCCATGACCCAGTCCATGGTTGCAGCGAACGTGTAGTAGCGAGAGCCGATATCGGGCAGGTCAACCACCACCACCTCGACACCGTCGAGGTCCTCCTGCTTTGGCGCGAGCGTTTCGGCCGAGCAGCCGTATAACGAGCGCACTTCGCAGCCGGTAAGCTCATCCCGAAGATCTTCCACCGCCTCCATGTCCTGGGCGACTCCGTCGAGACCGTGCTCTGGCGCGAAGAGGCGAACCAGGGGTCCGGGATTCACGGCGAGCAGGGCCGTCCGGGCTGGATCGAGCCTTGCGGTCACCGTCGCCTGGTTGGAGAGCAGGGCCCAGCCGCGGCCGCCGATCAGCTGCGGTTTTTCGAGCAAGATTTCGAGGCCAGTTTGAACCCGTTGCATAGCCGTATGGTACATCGCTCCCTCGGCACGCAACCTCGGATGGGACGGAGTCGCCGATCAGTCACATTCGAGACTTTAGGGATCACGCTCGACCTACGAAGGCCCAAAGATCACCGAGTTATGCTGCAAAAGAACTCTTTCGATCACCACTCCTCGGTCCCTGTATCTTTTCGGTCCCACTCCCCCTCCGGACAAAAAATTTCCTTCCCAGGAAACCTTTTTGTGTTCTCCGGCATTACTAGTGATTGAACTGGAGGTCACGAGATGCGATTCAACAAATACGCAATCGGCGCGCTGTTCGCCGTTACGGTGCTTGTCGCCACCGCCCTGCTCGCGCCGCTCGGCCACGCGAACGACGACGGCACCGAATTTGCGACCTTTGCCGGCGGTTGTTTCTGGTGCATCGAGGCCGACTTCGAGAAGGTCGAAGGTGTGCTCTCGGTCGTGTCGGGTTACACCGGTGGCTCTGTTGCCAACCCGACCTACGCCCAAGTCTCGTCCGGCAAAACCGGTCACACCGAAGCGGTGCGCGTCGCCTTCGATCCCGAGATCGTGAGCTACGAAGATCTGCTCGCGATTTTCTGGCGCAACATCGACCCGACGGTCAAAAACCGGCAATTCTGCGACGTTGGAAAACAGTATCGGACCGCGATCTTCTATCACGACGAGAGCCAGCGTCAGGCCGCCGAGAAGTCGCGCGCTGCGCTCGAGAAAACCAAGCCCTTCGCCGTACCGATCGTCACCGAGATCACACCAGCCGCCGAGTTCTATCCTGCCGAGGACTATCACCAAGATTTTGCCAAAAAGAATCCGGCCCGATACCAGAGCTACCGCAAAGGCTGCAAACGCGACAACCGGCTATCGGAGATTTGGGATGAGAAGAATGAAAAATAGGCTGCCCTCGTCGTTTCTTGTCGCTGTTTGTTGTATCGTCCCGCTTTCATCGCAGTGCACCGCGCAGGGCGGCGCGCAGGACACGAATCGAAGCACGGGGAACACGAAAATGAGCAAGCAAGAACTCCAACAAAAACTGACGCCCGAGCAGTACAGGGTGACCCAGGAATGCGGTACCGAGCCGCCGTTCAAGAATGAGTACTGGGACAACCACCGGCCCGGCATCTACGTCGATGTCGTGTCCGGAGAACCGCTTTTCGCCTCGATTCACAAGTACGACTCCGGTTCCGGTTGGCCTTCCTTCACTCAGCCCCTGGTGAAGGAGAACATCGTCGAGCAGGAGGATCGCAGTCTCCTGATGGTGCGGACGGAGGTGCGCTCATCGGGAGCGGACTCGCACCTCGGCCATCTCTTCGAGGACGGACCGGCACCGAAGGGCCTCCGATACTGCATCAACTCGGCCGCTCTCCGTTTCATCGCCGTGGAGGATCTCGAAGACGAGGGTTATGGCGAGTTTCTGCCGCTCTTCGAGGAGAAAGCCTCAGGTTCGAGCCCCTAGCTCGCCCCACGCCCGCCACCGCTTCGTCATAATGGAGCAGTAGCTTGCAGTGGAGAGGCAGGGATGACAGACAAGCAGCGAGTGGCCCTCATATTCGGTGGCCGTTCAGGCGAGCACGATGTGTCCATCGTCTCGGCCCGATCGGTCGATCGAGCGCTCGATCGCAACAAGTACCAGGTAGTTCCCCTGGCAATCGACCGGCAGGGGTTGTGGACTGACGCGAGCACCGCCCGGCGGGTCCTTGACGATTCTGCAAACCGTGCCGACAAGGTTGTTCGCTTCGAGGGCACGTCCCGGCTCGATCCTGGCCTCCTCGATGGCACGATCGATATCGCCTTTCCCGTTCTGCACGGCCCCTTTGGAGAGGACGGAACCATCCAGGGGCTTTTCGAGATGATTGATCTCCCGTACGTTGGATCGGATGCCACCTCGTCGGCCCTGTGCATGGACAAGATCTTCTGCAAACGGATGTTTGCCCAGGCCGGCCTGCCGACCTCTGACTGGGTCGAGTTGGACCTGCCTACATGGTCGGAAGACGTTCGTCACGTCTCCGTCCAGTGCCTGGATCTCGGACTTCCAATTTTCGTCAAGCCAGCGCGGTTGGGATCATCAGTTGGAATCAGCAAGGTCACTGATCCCGCCGACCTGGCGCCCGCGATCGAAACCGCGTTTGCTCAGGGCCAACGCGTGCTGGTCGAAAAAGGGCTCGATGTTCGGGAGATCGAAATCGCAGTCATCGGCAACCAGCACCCTCGAGCCGCCGTGCCCGGGGAAGTGGTGCCGGGTCACGATTTTTACGACTACGACGACAAATACCTCGATTCAACCTGCCAACTGCTTGCGCCTGCTCCGCTCGAAGAGAGGCAATCCGCGACGGCAAGAGAGCTCGGGGTGACGGTGTTCCAGCTTCTCGGTTGTACCGGAATGGCTCGGGTTGATCTATTTCTCGAGCACGATAGTGGTCTTTTTTGGGTCAACGAAATCAACACGATTCCGGGTTTCACGCCGATTTCGATGTACCCCCGGCTGTGGGAGCTGTCCGGCCTCAGCTATTCGGAGCTGATCGACGAATTGATCCGCCTCGGTTTCGAACGCACTCGGTAAACGACTCGGCCGGAAGCTCGGGTACGATACCCACCGGGAATCACTTTCTTGAAAAGGCGGACCGCGCCGCCCCAAGGGCTTGACCAGGGTCCTCTCAAGCACTATGGTCCGCGCTCGTGGAAGCCCCTTGCGAGTCGATTCCGCCCGACAACGATCGAATCGAGGAAACCGGCCATGAAGAAGATCACCAAACAAGAAGCTCTCGCCTATCACACCGGCAAACGACACGGGAAAACCGAGGTTGTGCCCACCAAACCGTGTATCACACAACGCGATCTCTCTCTTGCCTACACGCCGGGGGTCGCGGAACCCTGCCTCGAGATCGCGCGTGATCCCGAACTGGTCTACGAGTACACCAACAAGGGAAATCTCGTCGCCGTGGTTTCCAACGGCACGGCCGTGCTGGGGCTCGGTGACATCGGCCCGATGGCAGGCAAGCCGGTGATGGAGGGCAAGGGGGTTCTCTTCAAACGATTCGCCGATATCGATGTCTTCGACATCGAGCTCGATAGCAAGGACACTGAGGAGATCATCCGCTTCTGTGAGCTTCTCGCGCCCACCCTCGGCGGCATCAACCTCGAAGACATCGGTGCCCCCGAGTGCTTCGAGATCGAGGAGCGGCTCAAGCAGAGCACCGATATCCCGGTCTTTCACGACGATCAGCACGGCACCGCCATCATTTCAGGCGCAGCACTGATGAATGCGGTTGAAATCGCCGGCAAGAAGATTGAAGACGTCAAGGTCGTCTTCTCCGGCGCTGGAGCGGCCGGTATCGCCTGCGCCGCTTTCTATGTCTCACTTGGGGTCAAGCGGGAAAATCTCCTGATGGTCGACTCGAAGGGCGTGATCTACAAGGGTCGAAAAACCGGCATGAACAAGTACAAGGAGCTCTTTGCGGTCGACACTGATGCGCGCACCCTGGCCGACGCGATGGAGGGCGCCGACGTCTTCGCCGGTGTTTCGGTCAAAGGCCTGGTCACCAAGGACATGGTCAAGTCGATGGCCCCGGACCCGATCATCTTCGCGATGGCCAACCCGGATCCCGAAATTCTCCCAGAGGACGCATTCGAAGTTCGATCCGACGTGATCATGGCCACTGGGCGATCCGACTATCCCAACCAGGTCAACAACGTGCTTGGTTTCCCCTTTATCTTTCGCGGTGCTCTCGATGTCGCGTCCACTCATATCAACGAGGAGATGAAACTGGCCGCGGCCCGCGCGCTGGCAGATCTCACCAAGGAAGATGTTCCGGATTCCGTCGTCCGGGCCTACGGGGGCAAACAGATCAAGTTCGGACGCGACTACTTGATCCCGAAGCCCTTCGACTACAGGGTGCTGCTATGGGAAGCGCCAGCTGTCGCCGAAGCCGCGATCGAGACCGGAGTTGCACGCAAGCCGTACGCGTCGAAGGAGGAATACGTCCGCGAGCTCGAGAATCGCCTCTCGCGCACCCGGCGGGTCATGCACAGCGTATTCGACCAGGCAGCCGCCGACCCCAAACGAATCGTGTTCCCCGAAGGCGAGGTCGACAAGATCGTCCGTGCCGCGAAGATCCTCGCCGACGAATCCATCTGCAAACCGGTGCTACTCGGTTCCGCAAAAATCATTGAACGGCTCCTGGCCGATCACGAGGTGCCGGACGGCGCGGTCGAGGTCATCGATCCACTTGCCAGCGAGAAGGCCCAAGTGTACGCAGAAATCCTCGCCCGCACTCGCTGGCGCCGGGGCGTCACTCTGGATACTGCAACCAAGGCGATGCGCGATCCGGTCTACTTCGGCAACATGATGGTTCATCGCGGCGATGCCGAAGGACTCATCGCAGGCATCAATATGTCCTATCCGGAGACGATTCGACCCGCCCTGCAGATCCACAAGGTCCGCGAAGGTGTCAAGAAAGCCGCAGGCGCTTTCCTCCTGCTCTTCGAGGATCGGATGCTCTTCATTGCCGACACAACGGTCAACCAGGACCCCACGGCGGAAGAGTTGGCAGAGATCGCCTGGCTCACGAGCCAGGCTGCCGAGCATTATTTCGAGGTCGAACCGAGGGTGGCGATGCTCTCGTACTCGAACTTCGGTTCCAACATCGACCAACGGTCACAGAAGGTCCGGGACGCCGTTACCATCGCCCAGGAAAGGTGGCCGGAACTCATCATCGAGGGCGAAATGCAGGCCGATACCGCCGTCGAACCATCGATTGCGCGCGAGGCCTTTCCGCTATCGCAGATCCAGGGTGATGCGAATATTCTGGTCTGTCCGGATCTCGAGTCAGCCAACATTGCATACAAATTGCTGTGGCGCCTTGGCAAGGTGGAAGCGATCGGGCCCATCCTCATCGGCATCGACGCCCCGGTTCACGTTCTCCAACGCGGGGTGGACGTCAACGACGTGGTCAACATGGCAGCACTTTGCGTCCTCAAAGCGCAGAGGTGGAGCTGACCCGACTCACGGTTGATCACGGCTGGAATGAAGCCTCGGCAGGTCTCTGTTATCGAGGAACAGTGAAATCGTGACACAACGGGTCTCCTCCGGGGGCCCGGGAGACTCTGGAGGCGACCATGCGGAATACTCTGAAATCCGTACTCGCGAGCAAGGGGACCGCCGTCCATCACGTAGCGCCAGAAGCTACTGTCCTCGACGCGGTCGAAAAAATGAACCAAGAACGTATCGGTGCGCTCCTGGTTTGTGTCTCAGGCGAACTAGTCGGCATTTTCACGGAGCGCGATGTGCTGTGTCGCGTAGTCGGCGAGAAACGCGATCCCGCAGCCACGAAGATCGTCGACGTGATGACGTCCGAGGTCGCGACCGTCAAATCGAGCACCCGCATCGAGGAGGCGATGGCGGTGATCACCGAGAGGCGGATCCGACACCTTCCCGTGGTCGACGACGGGGACCTCAAAGGTGTTGTTTCTTCTGGAGACCTGACCCGCAGTGTGAGCCGCAATCAGGAGGGCCACATCCAGCACCTGACGGATTTCATCACGGGGAAGTATCCGGGTTGATTTCCGAATTCGGATTTCGGCGCACTGCCGCCACCCACATCCTTTGAAAACGAAACCTCGAACAACGAGAACTCATGAATGAATAATGCGGGCTAGAAGCGCAACGCGTCGGGTGTAAACTGTTATGCACCAACGAAACACGCGGAGGATCGTCATGAAGGGATGTCAGAGGTTGTTCTTGTCCGCGACTCTAGTCGCCATCGTTTTTGCCGGGGAGCCCGCCATCGCCCAGGAAGCCACCGGCGGACTTCGTTACACGGTGACCGTCACCAAGTTCGAGAATCAGTCTGGCTGGCATGGCCACTGGGATCTGGGCGACGCCTGGGACACAGTCCTCACCGACATGCTCAACCAGACCGGCAAGTTCATCGTCCTCGGTGAGACCGACATGCGTGCTGCGGCTCTCGATGAACAGGACTTCGCAGCGTCCGGGCGCACGGCAGGAGGCAAAAAGGCACCTGTGACTGGACAGATGACACCCGCCCAGTTGCTTGTCAAGGGAGCCATCACTCACGTTCAGGGAGACACCGGTGGAGGCGGTGGTGGGATCCGCGTGAAAGGTTTCAACATCGGTGGCGGCGGCGGCAAGGGCGAGGTCAACGCGACAATCTACATCGTTGATTCGACGACCGGTCAGGTCCTGGCGTCAAAGAGCGTCGTCGGCACTCACAAGCGCCAGAACCTCGGCGTCGGATACAACACGGGCAGCTGGGGAGCAGCGTTTGGCGGAAACAAGAAGGACAACGTCGGGCTGGCGGTGCAAGACGCGTGCGCCGAAGCGGTGGACTTCATGGTCGAACAGCTGCCGAACTTCTCCTGGACTGGCTCGGTTGTACTCACGAAGAACGGAAAGGTCTACGTCAACCGCGGCACTCGTGAAGGTGTTTCTGTAGGGCAGGAGTTTGTCGTCGGCGAAGCCGATATTCTTCGTGATCCGGACACCGGCGAGGTGCTCGACGAGAGCATGAACGAGATTGCGCGCCTCACCGTCAGCCAGGTCAAGGAAAAGATCTCCATTTGCGACGTCACCTCGGGTGATGCATCTGCGGTGGCAAAGGGTATGGATGTTCATCTGCCCTGACCGAATGGATTGCCGAAAACCAAGCCGCCGTGCTTTGGCGCGGCGGTTTTTTCATTGACTCTTTTCTACAATGTATAATTTTATTGGGGTAAAGCCCAGAGGGCGCACGACTTGATTCAACGTACGACGAAGCTCATCGTGTGTGTGATGTTGGCAGGTGCCGGCGTGATCACCTCCCAGGTTAGCGAGTACCGGACTGTCGAAAACCCTTTTCAGGATGACTTCGAGTTCACCGTCAATTCTGATCTCCAGCCGATGGTCGAGATCTCGGGTGTTCGCTGGTCACGATTTGGGGTCCACGTCCGCGGTGATCGTGACATCGAGCCCGAAAAGGACATGCCGATCACGGTCGAACTCGGGTTCGTCAACACCAACCCGGAGGGGGTCAAGGTTCTCGTCATTGCTCTGTTCGAAGACACCTACGGGAATCCACTCGATCGGATCGAGTGCGCCCAGGTGAACGCTGCGACCAATCGGCTCAAGGAATCGACCCAGAAATTCAAGGTCTCCGGTCGGACACTGGAATCGATGCAGCGCGTCTACCTGTATTGTGAGATCGAGCGCTAATCCGCCGCTCCCGGCCTGTTGTCACCACTCCTCCCGCCCGCTGTTCATACCTCATCTGCGGGAGGCGACAAGCTGCTGAGCTCGCGCTACCACGCCGTCTGCCGGCGGAGCAAAGAGAGAAACTCCTCGCGCACCTTGCGGTCGGCGAAACACCCCCTCAGCGCGGAGGTTGTGGTCAACGCACCCGCCTTCTTCACCCCCCGCATTTCCACGCATAGATGGCGCGCTTCGATCACCACCATGACACCCTGGGGTTCGAGCTTGGTCCAGAGGAACTCCGCCACCTGCTCGGTCAATCGCTCCTGGAGCTGCGGCCGCTTCGCATAGAACTCCAAGATCCGCGGTAGCTTGGAAAGGCCTATGACTTCTGCTTCAGGGATATAGGCGATATGCGCATGGCCGTAAAACGGAACGAAATGATGGGCGCACATGGAGTAGAAGGGTATTTCCTTTTCGATCACCATGTGGTTGTATCCCTCTTCGTTCGGGAAAGTCGTGATTTTCGGCTCGGCCCCTTCTCTCAGGCCGTGAAACATTTCCAGATACATCTCCGCAACGCGGTGAGGAGTGTGTTTGTAGTTGGGATCACCGAGGTCGAGCTTCAGCTCTTGCATGATTGCGGCCATGTGTTCAGCCACGTTTTCGATAATTCTCTTTTCCTCTCCGCGAGCGATCGAGTTGTCGCCGTTGGTGGCCGAATCGGCCTGATTGCTTTTCTGTGAGTCGAAAATCGCTGGGTCATTCATGCCTTGCATTCCTCCGTGCACGGACAATCGCTGCACAGCGTATCGTATTCCGTCCCACTCCACTACCCAGGCTCGACGGCTCTGCGGCAAAACGGCTCAACGGCAAGACGATTCGGCACGACCGCGGTCCCGACAACGGCTCGCGCCGCTTGGCCGTCTTGCCGCGGAACGGTGGGTGGAGAATCTCCAAGGGCTGTACAGCCGTCTTCCCGTGGGTGGGCAGGCGGCGGAATCCGTGTGGCAGTCTGCCGGGCCGACGGGTGGGCGCTCTGTTACCATCCCGGCGATGCCTGAATTCACTCCGCGCAAGATTCTCATCACCGGATCTCGTGGTCAGCTCGGCCGCGCTGTGGCGGACGCCTGTGCATTTCGGGATATCGATTTTGAAGGCCGTGATATCGATACACTCAACATCACCGATGCCGACGCCGTTGTGAGATGGATCGAGGCTGCAAAGCCCACCGACGTCGTCAACTGCGCGGCCTTCACCGCAGTCGACGACTGCGAGGCCGACGAGCAGCAGGCTTTACTGGTGAACGGAACCGCCGTCGGACACATGGCGGACGCCTGCAACGCGGTCGGAGCGAATCTCGTTCAGATCTCGACAGACTATGTCTTCGCCGGAGACGGCAGTCGACCATACCGCGAGGATGACCCGGTCGCACCGATGAGCGCATACGGTCGAACCAAGCTTCGCGGGGAGGAGCTCGCCACCCGCGCCAACGGACATCTCGTTGTGCGCACCGCCTGGCTTTACGGACATGGTGGACGCAATTTTGTCGAGGCCATACGAAGCCAGATCGACAAGTCTGCGAGGAGTCTTCGAGTCGTGGCAGATCAACGGGGGAGCCCAACATTTTGTGGCGATCTCGCGGACGCGGTCCTCGACCTCATCACCGTCGGAGCCACAGGAATCGTACACGCCGTCAACTCCGGCGAGACGACCTGGCATGGGTTCGCGGTCGCCATCGCTGACCTTCTCGGCAAGGAGATCGAGATTCAAAAGGTAACGACCCAGGAGTTCCCGAGACCGGCCCACCGGCCCGCGTACTCCGTTCTCGACACTTGCCGTCTGGAAACCCTGCTCAACAGAGCCCTCCCCTCCTGGGACGACGCTTTGCGGCGCTACCTGGATATACCGTGCGCGTCCTCATAACCGGTGTCTCCGGATTCGTCGGGCACTACTTGGTCGAGCATATCGTCGAAGCTTCACCCGAAGCCGACATCTGGGGTCTGCTCTGGGCAGGTGAATTTGCCAACGCTCCTCGCTCGGTTTTTGCAATCGAGGGCGATCTCACCAACATCTATTCACTGAAAAACGCCGTCGACCAGGCGAAACCGGAGGTTGTCTTCCACCTCGCCGCAGCCTCGTCGGTTGCGAGTTCATGGGACAACCCAGGGCTGTTTCTCGAAGTCAATGCACTCGGAACCGTCAACTTGCTGGAGGCAGTCCGCGATTACGATGCGAGGATCGTTGTGTCTTCGTCGGCCGAGATCTACGGTGCGGTTCCAATGGCGGAACAACCGATCGTCGAATCGGCACCGCTGGCACCGATTTCGCCGTACGGAGTGAGCAAGGCGTCGCAGGATCTCGTGACAGCGCAATACTTCCACGGTCACGGCCTCGACACCGTTCGGATCAGACCCTTCCACCATACGGGACCGAGGCGGCCAGCGCGCTTCGTTGCCTCGAGTTTCGCCCGGCAGATCGCCCGCATCGAACGCGGCCTCGACCCACCCTGCCTGGCGGTCGGAAACCTCGAGGCCATTCGAGATATCACCGATGTCAGAGACGTTGTACGAGCCTACTGGCTGGGCGCGATGCACGGCAAAGGCGGAGAGGCCTACAACGTCTGTTCGGGTCGCCAGACGACAATGCAGCAGGTGCTCGACGGCCTGCTCACCCTGACCGACATCGAGGTCGAGATCGAGGTGGATCCGGCGCGGATGAGAGTCGCAGACATCCCGTGCCAAGTCGGCGACAACAGCCGTTTCAGCGATCTGACTGGGTGGCGGGCCGAAATCCCGCTGGAGCAGACCCTCGGCGATCTCCTCGATTGGTGGCGCGACAGGGTCAGAGATCATTGATCAGTATTCGGTGATCAGTCTCGCACGTAGAGCAGCGACTTGAGTACCGGCACCCGCCGTGGCAGAGTGCCCGAAGGAGGATCGGCCACATGAGCAACGACCGGCGCAACCGGATCGCCCAATGGGCATTCGACACACGGGCCATTCTCGGCCGCTTCCACCTGTGGCTTGAGGATGTCGAACTACAGGGAATTACGAACTCGACAACCGAGGGCATCTCGTTCGTCGAAGGCTCGTTGGAACGGGCTTTCGTCATGGCGACGGCAGTGACAGCTCTCGGTACGAGGCTCTTCGGCCGCTGGGGAGAAGGCGCTGACCTCGACAAGGCGGGTATCAACCGCGTGAAGAAAGATGCCGACGCCGTTTCAGCTTACGCCATGTCCGAGGCACTTTGGTATCTCACGCGAAGTCTGCCGGAGAACCACGCTGTGATGATTTCCCTCGGCGAAGGGCTGATGCCCAAGGCCGGCGAGACACCCGAAATGGGATCCAACCCCTTGCTGGGTTTCGGCAGAGTCTACGCGCGGCCTCAGGTCGCCCGTTTCCTCGACCGCCGAGTCCACCGCCTGGTCAACGACCCATCTTACGAGTGGCCAAATTTCTGGCTCGATCTCCAAACCGCCGGCATCACCGTATGGGGTGCGGCAGTAGACACGCTCGAGAACACTTCCCGTTTCGCCAAGGGCAGTCCATCCGGCCCGATGACGGTACTCCACCTGTTCAATCAGCCGCTCAAGGTGGCCCGACCGTACGAGGGCTACATGGGCAATCTGGCGTTGCCGCAAGCGGTGGTCTCGCGAGCAGCGGAGAAATCGATTCTGATCGACTTCAAAACACCTCGGGCCAAGGTCATGGAAGCGATTCGTGACACCTATCCCAACCTAGCGCCGGAGAACGTTCACGTGTGGACACTCGGCGGGCCTTCCCGCGTGAATCGACTCAGCGCCCTGTGGGCGGAGTGGGAGGCGGTTGGTGCACACCTGGTCGAGGATGGCTGGATCCTTCCCCAGACCTCGCAACCGGTATTCACTGAATCCGGCACCTATGCACCCACTTTCCGCATCGGGCCGTATGCGGATGATGAGGGAAGGACCCATCTCTTCATCTGCGACGGGTATGCCGCCTCAGCCGAAGCCATGCAGGCGGCCAGCCTCGATCCGATACTCGACCTTTCCACTTCGATGTGCCTTTTCTCGTCTCAATTCAAGGCCTCCATTGGGCGGGAGCAGCACATCATCACTCTCGACCCCGACAGCGACGATTTCGAGGCCGAACTCGCCGCGACGCTCGAAGCCGAGATCGAGCCCGATTTCGTCGATGCGTATCGAGCGAGCCTGCAATCGGCGCGGGAAGCCTTGATGCCAGTCGACCAACGCACGCTGACGGCGGATGATTTTTTCCCGCTCAAGGAGTGGCGAGTTCTTGCCCTCGCCGGTTATCTGCTCCCCGATCCTTACAGTGGATCTGAAGGAGTGAAGCAGGTGGCCGAAGACACGTTTCGGGTCACGACTCGTGCCGCGACCCGTCTCGGTCTGGTTGACGCGACTGTCGAGCTGCGGCTGATGGAACCATTTGAGGAAATGCGAATGGTTTTTTCGCCGCTGCTCGATCGCTTTTACTCAGGGCAGGATTACCGGCGGCGAGCGGTCAAAATCTCGGATTCGGGCCGTATTCGCAACGAGCTCCAGACCCTCTGCTCAGAGGCCATCGAGTATCTGCCCGGAGACAGCATGCTGGTGCGCTTCAGTCAGATCGACGAATCGGTCATGCCGTCAGACAAACGAGAGCTGATCCGCGAGGTTCTGAAATGGTACAAGGCCAACCATCCGATCTGGTTCACATGGCTGGAGATGGATTAATCACGCTCGATGCTCGATGCTCGATGCTCGATGCTCGATTCAACCAATCACTAAATCGTAAGGCTGAATTGTCAAAGGGTGGGCGAACGGAACGAGAAACGAGTATCGAGAGACGAGTATCTGGCTGGCGGGTGGGCGGAGCAAATATCGAACATCCAACATCGAAGATCGAGATCTGTTTTTCAGCGCTATCGCAGCTTTTCGAGAGTCGCACGCACTTCTGGATCGATCGGCACCGGTCTGCCCGATCGCCTTTCAACGCATGCGAGACGGGTAACGGCCTCTGCAGCCACCTCGATTCCGGACTGCACCAGGTACTCGAAATCGAACGAGGCACCCCTGAGCTCGCCGACCCTGAGCCATACGCGAACCTCGTCCTCCAGCGCCACCGGCCGCTTATAGTCGATCTCGAGGCGTTTGACGAAGAACGGAATCTGCAACGCATCCCGACCACCGAACAATTCGGTCCACGCCTCGGTACGAGCGATCTCGAGATAGCTGGCGAAGGTGGCGTTGTTGACGTGGCCAAAGGCGTCGAGATCGCGCCACCGCACCTGGATGGGGCAGGAAAACGGGTAATCGTCCATGGCGCAAGGGTAACAGCACTGCAACGGTTATCGGATGGACGTGTGCAGTTGTCAGTGATAAGTCATCAGTGCCCGCAGTGCTTTTCCGACGGCAGAACCAATCCCTGATCTCTGGGGCGGACGGTCGCCGTAAGTCATGAAAACCGGCCGATGGTAGTACGATTCCCTGGATGAGTGAAATCAAAATCATTCCCGGCCAGGTACAGGTGTGGTGGGCAGATCTCCGCCTCAGCGAGGCGGAAATCGATCGCCTTCGAGGGATGCTCACACCCGAAGAACTGGTCCGGGCGGATCGATTTCGCGTCACCACAGCCGGGCGCCGGTTCATAGCAGCGCGGGCGGCCCTGCGCAGGATTCTGGCCCGGGCGACCGGCGTTGAGCCGACCGACATCGAGTTTTCGATCGGCAGCCACGGTAAGCCCTTTCTCGACAATTGCGGACTGAATTTCAACGCCAGCGATTCGGGAGATTTCGTGGCCGTCGCCCTCGCAACCGACGATATCGGTGTCGACATCGAATGCGTACGATCCTTGAAACGCGGTGCATCCCTCGCGCAACGGGTGTGCACTGAACATGAGCTGGGTGTTTTGGAGCGTACGCCCGAAGATCAGCGAGATGCCCTGCTCCTCCGGTTCTGGACGTGCAAGGAGGCGGCACTCAAAGCTGTCGGAACCGGCCTGCCAGGAGGCATGAAGAACGTCGGGGTGGAAATTTCCGCGAATGGGAATCCGAAGGTAGTTCGCTTCGTTGACCAGGCCGGCCGATGGACCCTGGCGTTTCCCGGGCTGGATCCTGCGTTTCTGTGCTCGGTGGTCGTTCGAGGTTCAGGCTGGGACGCCGTCGGCCATCATTTCTCTCTTCAGTCGACGTAACCCAGGGCTTCGAGCTGCCGTCTGGTGTCTCGATCGATCTCGGTCCGATGCTCCCCTGCCTCCTGTCTCAGGCGCCAGGTTGCCTCCCAGGCCTGAAGGCGCGACCGCAGCCAGTCGGCCTCGATGGAGGACGACCCGGCAACGTTGCGATGCTCACCGGGGTCGAACTCGAGGTGAAAAAGATACTCCGCGTCGTGCGTTCGACCCCGGCCTCGCCCCATGCCCCAGTCGAATCGCGGCCTCGGAACCCTGATCAACTTCCACCGTTCGGAGCGTGCCATCGCGGCCATCCTGAGGCCCGGAGCAGTGGCGAAGTGAAGGTTGGGCTCTCGGCCTCCGTTCCACTCCCCGAAAATCGCGTCCCACAGTGCCCTGCCACCTTCCACATCACCTGCCTCTCCCGGCCTGACCAGGTTGACGAGGGAGGCGTGGAGATCGAGAGTGTCGGTCGGTTCAGCTACGACCGTGTGCGGAACGACGCCCGGCCACCACACGACCATCGGCACATGCAGCATTTCATCGTAGAGCGTGTATCCGTGAAGAACGCCGTCATGGTCGAAGAGCTCCTCGCCGTGATCGGAGGTGATCACGACCATCGCTTGTCCCGGAAACCGGCGTTGAATCTCTTCCATCAAAGTACATAGCTCGGCGTCGTTGTACGCCAGATTCGCCGCGTACCTCTGGCGCAGCCATTTCTGGTCCTCGAGCGTCACCTCCCGTTCGGCGTCCCGGATCGAGGCGAGCGTCCGCGTCCGCCCGTCGAGGTGCTTTGCGGACGCGCTAACGAACCGGCGTGGATAAGGCCTGGGCGGAGTATAGGGATTGTGGGGATGGAGGGTGTGGAGATAGAGAAAGAACGACTCGTCGACTGCACGATTGTCGAGCCATCTGAGGACCGCCCGATGAACTCGCCTGGCACTGTCGTTGACGACGACCTTTCCTCCTCGGCGGTGATCCTGAACGATAGGAAGGTATTCGTAGTGTTCGAATCCTCTGGTCAGGCCGAACCCGGGCGTGAGATGCGGGTTGGAGGAGAACGACGCTGTCACGAACCCGGCCTGGGTAAACACCTCTGCCAGAGTTTCAGGCCCCGACGGGGACAGTGCGCGCCCCTGGAGAAAGCCGTGACCGGTGAAGAGAGACTTGGTGGCCGGCCCGGTGTTTGGAGCAACCGAAAAGTGATTCCTGAACACGGCTCCTTCGGATGCCAGCCGATCTATGCAGGGACTCGCGCCGATGGTCGCGCCGAGGTGGTCGACAAAGTCGGCGCGGAGCGCATCGAGCACGTAGACCAACACCACCCTCGGCGGATCCGGAGCCGATTCGGTCGTATGCGCAGCAGTAGTTGATTCACCGACCAGCCGCAAGTTTTGCCATCGTCCTGCGGATCCGGGTCCCTTCGCAGTCAACCGAATTCGAACCAAGCCCTCCGTGGTCCGCAGCGGCAGATCGACACTCCTGATACTGCCCGGCTCGACGGGCGACCCCCCCGCGAGATCGAAAACAGCTGGATTGGCATCGTCGCCGGTGTCGACCGAAATCGAGAAATGCTGTCGAGGGCTGGTCTCGAGCGGCGATTCGAATTTGCCCACGAGTCGGCTTCCGGCCTCAACCCAGCGCACGAACTCCACTGCCGACCAGCCGCTCTGCGTCACATCCTCATCCTCGATTTCGACCTCACCCCGCGGTGCCGCGCCGCTG
>JAJDNM010000024.1 GCA_022340665.1 Acidobacteriota bacterium
GCAATCGCTGAAGTTGCTGTAAGCAGACACAAGGCGCAAACGGTGGTAATTTTCATGGTCATCACTCTAGCGAATCCTGACCTGGACTATCCGACGAATATCCGCGAGGCTAGCGCTGCTCTCGAGCCTGCGGCATCTCAGTCTCATTCAGCATTGCCAACCCCTCTGGGCGCGGTTGGTCTGCCGTGGCGTCCCAGTAGGGCGAGAGGCGGCGGAGGCTGGAGACGATCTCCGGAAAGACCTCGATCACTTTGTCGATTTCTGTTTCCGTGTTGTATCGGCTAAGACTGAAACGCACCGAGCCATGGACCGCGGTGAATGGCACCTTCATCGCTCGCAGTACGTGCGAAGGCTCGAGCGAGCCAGAGGTGCAGGCCGAACCCGAAGAGGCGCATATGCCGTGCTCGGAGAGCTGATAAAGGATTCCCTCGCCCTCTATGAAATGGCAGGCGACGTTGAGGGTATTGTCGAGCCTCGGGGCCTCACCGCCGTTGACCTCCAGGTAGGGGATCCGTTCTACGAGCTCACGCTGCAGCCGATCTCGCATTGCGGTGATGCGCGCCACGTCCTCGTCGCGCCGGTCCATGGCGAGCTCGAGGGCTCGCGCGAGACCGACAATAAACGCCACATTCTCGGTGCCCGCGCGGCGTCCGTCCTCCTGGTGACCGCCGAGTAGGTAAGGCCTGCACGGCGTGCCGCGGCGAATGAAGAGGGCGCCGATGCCTTTGGGTGCGTGCAGCTTGTGGCCGGAGCAAGAGAGCAGATCAACGTTTTTGAAGCTCCCACGGAGGTCGATTTCGAGCTTGCCGACTGACTGGGTCGCGTCGGTGTGGAAGATAATCGAAGGGTCCGTCTCCTTCGTGATCCGCGACAGCTCTTCGATCGGGAAAATGACGCCGGACTCGTTGTTCGCGTGCATCAGGGAGACGAGGAGTGTGTCGGGGCGAAGGGCGCGAACGAACTCCCCCTTATCGATCCGGCCCTGGTCGTCGACCGGGATGAAGTCCACTCCAAATCCTCTTCGCACCAGATCGTGTGCGACTTCGAAGACGGCGGGATGCTCGACCGCGGATGTGATGATGTGTTTGCGGTCCGGGTTGGCGGCAATCGTGCCGAAAATCGCTGTGTTGTTGCTCTCCGATGCGCAGGACGTGAAGAGTATTTCGCTCGGCTTGGCCCGGCCGAGCAATTTTGCGATCGTCTTGCGCGCATCAGATATGGCGTCTGCCGGCCCTCGAGCCGCCTCGTACATCGAACTCGGATTGAAGTACTGATCCGTGAAGAACGGCGTCATGGCCTCGACGACCTCGGGTGCCACCTGGGTGGTCGCGTTGTTATCCAGATAAATGATGGCCACGTCGTACTGCTCCCTGGTTCATTTTCTGCCATGGTCGTCTGGACGACGCACGCGGCAGAAATTGAGAATCAAGATTTTCACACCTGAATTACGCGAATTCGCTCGTCGACCCGGTCCTTGAGCACCTGCTCGACCAACAACTTGATCGTGTTTGTCGAACCGATGCAGTCGGAGCACGCACCCTTGAGCTCGACGTAGACGACGCGGTCCTTGATATCGACGATCTCGAGGTCGCCTCCGTCCCTTGCGAGCTGTGGTCTAACATGTTCATTGAGAACGGTTTCGACCAGCTTTGCGAACTTGAAGGGAGAGAGCTCTCGAGGCAGTTCAGCCTTTGGCTCGCGAGCCATCGGCAAGATCGGCAGCTCCTTGAAGGCTGTCGGCTGCTTGCCCCACACCTTGTTCAGGAGATCCTGGAGGCCCCCGGGTGTGTGGTGGCACGACATACAGGCGCCTCCGGCCTTGATCGCGTTGGTGATCTCGGGAATCGACTTCAGCTCGAGCTCCTCGATCTTGCGTTCGATATAGGGTTCGGTGAGGCCAAAGCAGGTGCACACGAGCCGACCCTCTTCCTGCTCATCGCGGCTGATGTCGACCCCGAGTTCTGCGAGGTCGACGCCTCGCTTCTGCGCCCAGTTGAAGACTGCCGCCTCGAGCGCTTCGGCACCCATCACGGAACAGTGGATCTTGGCCTGGGGCAGCCCCTCGAGGTAGTTGACGATGTCCTTGTTGGTGATATTGAGGGCCTCGATGGGCGTGTAATCGCCTTCCTCGATGATCGCGCACAGGGCTTCGGACGCAGCGATGGCCGAGGTGCAGCCAAAGGTCAAATAGCGTGCTTCCGTGATCTTGTCCTGCTTCGGATCATTCGGGTGCCGCTCGACCCGGAAGGTGAAACGCAGCGCGTCGCCGCAGGCGATTGAGCCGTGCTCGCCGAAGCCGTCGGGTTCCTCGATCTCTCCGAGGTGCGTGCCGGGCTTACCCTGAACCGCGGCCATGAAGAGATCGGTTGTTTTCTGTGAATAATTCCAGGTCATCGATCCTCCGGGTGTGGCGCATGCGGCGCACGCGGCGCACCCGGAATAATAACTGATTCACGAGGCCAGCGATAAGACTGGAGTTTGGGGTCGAGAGTCCAAAGTGAGGAATTGAGAGTTAGGCGTCGAGGATTGTGGGTTCCCTCGCCCTCACCAATTCTCTTGCGTACGTTCGGAAACTCCAAAAATCTGGACTCTCAACTCCTAACTTACGAGGGGAGTCCGAGTTCGGTGGCGATCTGCCGTATCTGGGCCTTTTCGGAGGTTCGGATTTTGCCGTCGGCTTCGGCCACCGATTCGAGGAAGCGGCGGATGGTTCGTCCGTCCTCTTCTTCCAGCGAGCCACGAAATTGGCGACTGGTTTGGTAGCTACGACCGCAATCGGCGATTTCGCCACAGTGTCGTGCGATCTCTACCGCCAGCATCGCTTCCGAACGTGAAAGGGCTGCGTGGTCGACAAGAATCTGCTCCATACGGTCGGTCTCTTCACGGGTCACCTCGTCGTCGGCTTTGGCAACCCGATGGAGGATGAACGCGAGGGTCTTGAGGTAGCCGGCCGTTTCCCGGTTGAGCTCTTCGAGGCGCCTCAGGGCGGTGCGGATCTCCTCAGTGACGCTCGACGGTGAGCTCTCAGATGCGGTGGATTTCGTCGTGTTCGGCATGGTTTGGTCTCCCTGCCCTCTCAGTACGCAGAACAGAGGCAAACGGTTCCAATTGCGGATGGAGATTCTGGCTGGAGTAAACTCTTTCAATGATGGGCGCCGCTTTTTCGTTGCCGAGAAGCCGTGGGATGGTTGTACTCCTCACCGGAGTTTTGATGCTCTGTGGGTCCTCCCTTGAGGCGGCCCATCCGGAAGCCGTTCGGGGTTCGGGTGGTGCGGTTTCGAGTGCCGCGCCTGCCGCCACCGAGGCTGGCCTCGAGATCTTGAGAGCAGGTGGAAACGCGGCGGATGCTGCGGTGGCGACCGCACTCGCCCTGGCCGTGGTCCACCCGCAAGCCGGTAATCTCGGTGGCGGAGGGTTTGCCATCAGCCGGTTCGGTTCCAGTCTGACGGCCCTCGATTTTCGCGAAACGGCGCCCGCCGACGCCACCGAAGCCATGTATCTCGACGAGAAGGGTGAACCGCGCGGGGATGCGTCGCGCATCGGCCCGCTTGCGGCGGGCGTTCCAGGTTCTCCGGCAGGTCTATTCGAGCTCCACAAGGCCCATGGGCGATTGCCGTGGGCTAAGGTCGTAGAGCCGGCCCTTGGTCTCGCCAGAGATGGATTCGTGATCACCCGGCGGCTCGAGCGTTCGCTCACGGTGAACTCAGATCTTCTCAATAAATTTCCCGAAACTGCGGCCGTGTGGTTGTCCGGAGGACGTCCGCCGGTCGCGGGCAGCGTCATGCGGCTGCCCGAGCTTGCAGCGACCCTGGAAGCCTACGCCAGGCGCGGCGCTCCCGCGATCACCGAGGGTCCGATCGCGGCTGCGGTAGAGCTCGCGGCGCGCCGCCACGGAGGCATCTTGCGCGCCGTCGATCTCGCCGCCTATCGCGCAGTGTGGCGAAACCCGGTGCGCTTCCAGGCCTTCGGCTGGCAGGTGGCATCAATGCCGTTGCCGTCGTCGGGCGGTATCATCCTCGGCCAGACCTGCGGTGTGCTCGAAAGACTCGAGTGGGGGAAATACCCTCGCTTTGGCGCTGATCGTTGCCACCTCCTCGCGGAGACCTGGAGACGGACGTACGCGGATCGTTTTCTCCTCGGAGATCCGAGAACCAGCCAGGCGAATGCGAGCCAGCTTCTGGCGAAAGAGTGGCTCGACTTTCGCGCGGACAGGATCAGGCTCGGAAAGGCGATGCCGTCGGACCGGGTCCGAAAATGGTCGCGCGATTTGGTTCCAGAGTCTGCCCAGACAACCCACCTGTCGGTGATCGATGGTGAAGGGAACGCGGTGTCGATCACGACCACCATCAATGGAGGCTTCGGCTGCGGTCTTCTGGTGCCCGGTGCGGGATTCATCCTCAACAACGAAATGGACGATTTCGCCACCGCTCCTGGGGTGCCGAACATGTTCGGCCTGCTCCAGGGAGAGGCCAACGCGGTCGGTCCCGGTAAGCGAATGCTGTCGTCGATGACCCCGACCATCGCCTGGAACGGCGACCGGGTCATAGTGCTGGGCTCGCCGGGCGGATCGAGGATTCCGACCGCCACCGCCCAGGTGCTTCTCAACCTCATCGTCGATGGCGACGAGCTGCAGGCAGCGGTGGATCGGCCGCGAATCCACCATCAATGGATGCCCGACATTCTCTACGTCGAGGACGAGAGTCTGTCACCCGAAACCGCGAAGTCCCTCGAACGGAAAGGGCATGTGATCGAGTCGACCGTTCAGATTGGCGAGGTCAGCGCAGTTCAGGGGCGAGTCGGAGGAAAGGTGAGGGCGGCCCAGGACCCGCGCGGGCCCGGATCTGCCGGCGTCGTTCGATCCGCCGTCGATTGATGCAGCTCATTGACGAGCTCAAGGCCGAACATCTCCTGGTCGACCGGGTTGCAGGGGCCCTCATTCGGTTTGCCGAGGAAGCGTCGAGTGGTGGCATCGAGCCTGAGTACATCGAGGATTTCGTGACCTTTTTCAGGGTCTTCGTTGCCGGTTATCACCACCAGCGCGAGGAAGATAGCTTGTTCGCTGTGCTGGTCGCGAGGGCCGAAATTTCCGCGGATCGGGGGCCGTTGGCGGTGATGAAGGCAGATCATCGTGCGGCTGCAGCGATGGTCGATGAGCTCGCAACGGCGAAGTACGAGGCCGATGAGGCCGCGGGAATCGCCCGATGCCTGGCACACCATTTCTGGGAGCACGTCGACAAGGAGGACAGCGTACTCTTCCCGGAATCGGTCGATCGTCTTCGCCGGAACGGCGTGGTGCGGCTCGCCGGGCGTGGACCGACGGTGAAGGAAGAAGCCACTCGAGAGCTCGGCGAGGGCCTCACTGAGAGATTTCCCCCGCTCGACGATCCGGAGATCGTGCGCGGCGACGGATGCATCGCCTGCTCGGCGTTCGGCGACACCTGCAGCGGAATCGAGTCCGAGTGGTGGACCAGCTGGGAGAGGCAGCACTACCGGTCGCTCGACGATGGGTAGTCTGAATTCTGAATTCGGAATTCTGAGTTGGGAATGCCGACCGTCCACCCAATTGGAATTGGGATTTTCCACCCGTACCCCCCTGAAAACGGGAGGGTGAAGGGAATTTCCGAATTCCGAAATCCGAATTCCGAAATTACGCTTCCGGGTCGTAATCCGGGAAGTGCTCGACTGTCACATCGAGGTGCCCGGTCAGCTCTTTGAGTTCACGGGTCAGCGCTCGGCCGATGACCAGGCGTTGGACCTGGTTCGTGCCCTCGTAGATCTGTGTGATCTTGGCGTCGCGCATATACTTCTCGATCGGGTAGTCGGCGCAGTAGCCGTACCCCCCGAAGAGCTGGACCGCGTCGGTGGTGACCTTCATCGCTGTATCGGTGGCGAAGACCTTGCCCATGGCGGCCATCTTGTTGATGTTCTTTGCGCCGGAGTCGATCAATCGAGCCGAAGCGTAGACCAGCTGCCGAGCAGCTTCGATCTGAGTCGCCATGTCTGCGAGCATGAACTGCACGGCCTGGTGAGACATGACGGTCTGACCGAACTGCCGCCTTTCCGACGTGTACCGCAGTGCCCATTCGAACGCGCCCTGGGCAAGACCGAGAGCCTGGGCCGCGACCCCGGGGCGAGCGCGGTCGAGAGTCATCATGGCGTTCTTGAAGCCGCCTCCCTCGCGATTTCCAAGGAGTTGTGAGGCTGGTACGCGGCAGTTGTCGAAGTCGAGCTCATTCACGGACACCGTGCGGATGCCAAGCGTGTCCTCTCGCTTGCCGACTGAAAAGCCCGGTGTGTCCCTGTCGACGATGAACGCCGATATTCCCCGCATCCCCTTGTCGGGCTGTGTGAGCGCATAGATCGTGAAGGTCGACGCGACGCCGCCATTGGTGTTCCACTTTTTGTGACCGTTAATGACGTATTCGTCGCCGTCGACAACAGCGGTCGTCCGCAGGCTGCCGGCGTCGGACCCGGAAGCCTTCTCCGACAGTCCGAAGGCAATCAGGCTTTCGCCCTTGGCGATCGGCGGGAGATATTTCTCCTTCTGCTCGTCGGTGCCTCCGAGGATGATCGGAAACGAGCCGAGGGCGTTGACCGCGAACGCGACGCCCACCCCGCCACAGGCGCGCGACAGCTGTTCGACGATCAGGCAGAGGTTGAGGACACCGGCTTCGTGTCCACCGTACTCCTTCGGGATCCAGGCGCCGGTGAGCTCATACGATTTGAGCGCTTCCAGGATGTCCCATCCGTACTCTCGTGTCTGATCGAGTTCGGCGGCCTTCGGGCGCACATACTTCTCGGCCACCTCCCGAGCCCGTTCGATGTAGTCGAGGTTTTCCTTGCTCAGAAGCTCACTCATGCCCGCCTCCAGTTTTTCGGTGCTCAGCATCTTACATCCTCCTTTTCCGTGTCGCGGGGGACGGATGGCCTGTGGCGGCGAACTATTTGGCCGGCTGACACGTAATTCAAAGCGAGCACAGTCGTTGATGGTGATGTGAGGAGGAACTCATGGCCCGCAAAAAGAAACGCTGGTTGATATTGATTGCTGTGGTTGTCATCGCGGCCGCAGCTGTGGCGTACGCAGCAAGGACAAAGGCAAACGCCAACGGCGAGGAGGAGAAGGGGCCCGAGATCCCGACCCTCGCCTCGAGCATCGATGATATCCAGGTTGTCGTCCGCGAGGTGGGGACGGTCGAGCCGGAGGTTAAAGTGGAGATCAAGTCCACCCTCTCAGGTAAGGTCGTTGACCTGCCGATTCGCGCAGGTGACGTGGTGTCCCAGGGCCAGCTCATCGCTCGCATCGAGCCAGATGTCAACCAGGCTCAGAACCTGCT